>NZ_JBHUYJ010000125.1:14528-21491 GCF_042668715.1 Streptomyces sp. NPDC057271 | reverse complement strand
TTTCACAACACGCACGGCCGGAACCATATGCCCAACTACCCACACGCACAGTCACCGAGAAGAGGGAACCGTCCAGATAACACCGTCGCCTGGCCCGCCGGAGACCCTGCTCAAGACGCCGACCAGCAACATCGGCAAGAACGGCGGCTCCCAACACCCGGCCAAGAGGAAGAGCGGGGGCCACGGCCCGAACCTGGCCGACGAGGTCGAGTGGCTCCTGCTGCCGACCCCGAAGGCGTCGGACGGGATCAAGGGGTCTCCCAACCAGCGGCACGGCAATGGGGACATGACCCTGCCCAGTGCGGCGGCGTCGCTGTTGCCCACACCCCGGGCCAGCGACACGGGCACCCCGGGCCGCCGCCCCGGCAAGGGGTGGCGCCCTCCCCTGTCGGCGGTGGTCCTGCCGCTGTGGGCGGAGCCGTCCCCGGAAGCCGAGGAGTCGAGCGGCGATGGGGACAGTACGCAGCCGCCATCACCCGATGGGAGACGCTCACGCGCCCCGCGCCGGCGCCCACGGACGCAGCCGGTCGGCTCCGTGCCGACTTCGTCGAGTGGATGCAGGGCCTCGACGCCGGCTGGGTCACCGCCACCCCGGGACTCGGACGCCCGGCGCAGCTCACCGCGCTCGGCAACGGCGTCATTCCCCAACAGGCCGCCCGTGCTCTGCAGTTGCTGGCATCGCCGTTCCCGCGCTGTCCGCGGTGCGCGGCCGGGTAGCGGCTCCCTACCGGGTTTTCCCGGCCGGGCCAAACCGCGGATTCTCCGCATCCTCTCGGGCATGTCGCCGTCTCACAGATGGAGCACGCTCTCATGTCCGACACCAGCCCGACCGCCCCCGGCCCTGAGCCGTTCCGGGTCTCCGACGAGAACCTCGACGACCTCGCCAGCGCCCTCGCCAAGACCATCGCGGAGGTCAGGCGCCAAGGCGTCATCCTCGACCGCCTCGGCTCCGAGCCCGATCCCGTACCTCCTGCCGATCAGCAGACGGACGGCGCTGCGGAAGCCGGGGCGGCCGGCCCCGAGAAGGCCGACGGCCCCACCTCGGTGTTCATCCTCGCCCTGGGCGGCGAGGCGTACGCCGTCGAACTCGCCGCCCTCAGCAACTGGGTGAACCACCTCCTCCTGCCGGTGTACGGCCGGGAAGTCAGCACGACGCGTCCGTGGTGCGCACTGTGGCACGAGCACCCGGAGGCCGTCGCCCGGCTGCACGCCCTCTGGCTCGCGTGGCAGCAGCTCACCGACACCGAGGCCGGCCTGGCCGGTCCGTCGACCTGGCATCGCGACCACCTGGACCAGGCCCTGGTGCACCTCCGTGCCCCGGACGGTCCGTTCGCCGCGTGCACAACGAGCCCGACCCGTCCCAACCACCGGGTGCTGACCACTCCCGCCCCTGTGCAGCCGGGGGTGGCGGCATGAACGACGGCTTCGACTTCGCCTTCGATTTCGATCTCGACGAACTCGCCCCCGCTGATGCCGCGTCCGAGGAGGCGGTGGAGAGGTTCTGGTCCGGTGACCTGACGGCGTTGTCCCAGCACCACACCCCGCCCAACGGCTCCCACAGCTTCGTCATCGCCCACGACCAGTCGGCCACGTGGGGAATACCCGGCGCTCCTCAGGTGATGGCGATCGCCGTCGCCCGGGATCTCACCCGGTTCACGTACACCCTGGAGACGAGCCACCACGCCACGGTGCCCTTCGCCCAGGCGTGGCTGGTCGAGCGCGGCTGCCCGCCTGAGAAGATCGCCAAGGTCCGCGACGGCCTGGTGAAGCCCGCCGACGACCTCACGGTCCAGGTCGAACGGCAGATCCGGGAATCGGGCACCCGGTACGAGGTCCTCGACAACCACACCTCGGACTCCGACCCGTGCGAGACGTGGACGCTGACGCGCGACTCCCGCGCCGACGAGGCACCAATTCGGGTCTTCCACGAAGAGTTGGGACCACGACGCCGGCACGTACACGATGCGCGAGGGCGCCTTCGCCGACGTCGGCACCGCCCGCTCCTGGCTGGACGACCGCAACGGCCCGCTGCCGGAACCGCCGGAGTACAGCGATCACAACGGTGCCGTCGTCCGGGCCCGCATCGCCCTCGCCCGTTCGGCCGGTGCCTTCGCGGCGCCGAAGGCCAGCCTGGACGCCCCCCGTACGCCTCCGGCGGGACCGGCCCAGCGTCCGGTACAGAGGAGGCTGCTGTGAGCCGCGCCCGCTTCGCCTTCGCCGCTCACCCTGATGCCATCTCGGACCTACGGGAACTTCCCGACAGCATCCGCGATTTGGCTCTCCTGGAGCTGCAAAACCTGGTCCATGGAAGTGACGACTGCCTGCCGTTGAAGGGCCGCCTCGCAGGCTTCCACAAGGTCTACGTCGACCCCTCGGTCGCGTACCGGCTGGTGATCCAGTTCCGCCCGGCCCCACCGACCTCGAACCACAAGCGCGAGATCTATCTCGTCGCTGCCGGAAGCCGGAAGGACTACGCGGTCTACCGCACGGCCCACCTACGCATCGCTCCTCAACAGATCACCGAGACGGCCTCCGCCGACGAGGCCCGCGTCCAGGCCGCCTGGTCCCGTTCCTCCCTCACCGCCGGCCGCCCGACGACCGCCCCGGCAGCTCTTCCCCCAGCGGCTCACTCCACGGCCGCCACTTCCCGAAAGGTCCCCCAGCGATGACCACCGATCGTGCCCCGCTGTCCCGTACCGACCTGGCCGGCCTCCTCACCGGGGCCACGCAGAGCGTCTCCGGAATCCTCGCCGCCGAGTACCCGACGGCCGCCAGCCGCTCCTACCTGCACCCCGTACTGGGCGCGCTGTCCGCCGGCCCGCACGTGGTGGGCGAACTGACCGACCGGCTCGAAGAGTTCATGGCCGCCGAGCGGCGTCCCACCACGCCGGCGGGTCTGTTCACCCTGGCCTCCTACGCCTCCGCGCTGGGCTGGCTCACCGAGTCCCTCGCCGAGCTGACCACCGCCGTCGACCAGATCTGCACACGCGTCGGCATCCCCACGGAACCTCGAAATCTGGACTTCTCCGCGACCGAGGACGCCGAGGAGGAAGACGGGTTCGACTTCGCCTTCAGCGCGCTGGAGCTGACGGCGATCCGCACCGCCGCCCAGGCCGCAGGGCTCCCGCCGGGCGACTACGTCGACGTGCTCTCCCAGTCGCTGCTCGCGGCCTCCCGGATCACCGACGCCTGCATGGAGATCTCCAGCGGCCTGATCGAAGACGCCGTGTACGTCCTCGACGAGGCGGCCGACCAGATCTGGACCGGCGGCGAACCAGGAGGACTGCCCACTCTGGTCCGTTCACTGCTCGCCCGGATGGAGGCGGCCGAATGAACCAGCCCCACGTCCCCGCCCGGCCCGTCTTCCCCATCAACTCGTTCGACGCCCAGCGCATCGAGGACGCGTTCGCCCTGATGGGACCGAAGTGGACCACCTGGTCCGTGATGGCCTTGGCCCAGGAGGGCCGCCCCATGCGAATACGGGACATCGCCGCCAAGCTCCCCTTCGTCAGCGAGCAGGTGCTCGGCTTGCGGCTGGCCGCCATGCAAACCGGCGGGCTGGTCACCCGAACCGACACCCGCCACGGAGCGCCATACCGGCTCAGTGCCCTCGGCGAGTCCCTGACGCACGTGCACCGCACGCTGGCCGACTGGTCCCGGATCTACCTGGCGCCCGACGCGACGGCCGAAGCCGAACGCGTCGAGGACGCTGTACGGCGTCTACGACCACGGCATTCCACTGCCCTGATCCAAGTCCTTGCCGACGGCGGCCCGATGCGGTTCGGCCACATCGCCGAGGGCATCGGCCGGGCCGACGCCTTCACCCGGCAGCGCCTCCTCCGGCTCCAGGCCGACGGCCTGGCCACCCGCACGGGACCGCAACACGGCGCCCCCTACACGCTGACCGATGCCGGCCAGGAGCTGGGCCCCGTCTACGCGACCGTCGAGCGCTGGAGCGCCCCCTTGTCCACCCGGTGGACCCCGTCGCCCCCTGTCCCCGTCGCGACGACCCAGCGGACCCACTCCGGTATCCCGTTGGGGTCGGACGGCGCCCGGACCGCAGCAGCCCTGCGCCGGAGCGCTGCCGTACCGAGCGCCCTGTTCAGCCATTCCTCCCAGCCACAACCGCAGGTGCCGACGGCCGTAGCCGCCCAGTCGCCCCCGGGACGGGGCAGGTGATCCGTATGGCGCCGAGAACCAGAGGCACCCCTCCATCGCAACGGCGTCCGCGTGCGCTCCGGCCCCTCACCGCGCTGCGCACGCGGGCGCGTTCCCCTCCTCCCACACGCGCCTGGAGCTTCGACCATGCCCGCCCTCCCCGACCCGTCCCGCTACAAAGAGGTACTGGTCAGCCCCATGTATCTCGCTGGCTCCAATGGGACCGGAGACGCCGGCTTCGCCCCCGTGGCCCACTGGCCTCACCACTACCTCGACGACGGCCCCTGCCAGCTCCTCGTCACCTCTCCCGACCAGCGGATCCGGATCGGCTGGTTCGGCGACGACTCCGAGCTGTGGAGGATCACCGCTGCCGAGGAGGCCGTCGCCGCGCCCCGCTGGACGGCGACCTTCAACCACGTCACCCCGGCCGAGATCGTCGCCGGCCTCACCACCGCCCTGGCCCAGGACTACGCCGCATCCGACCCGTACGAGAACAACGGACGCTTCTTGGCGGACCCGTCGTCGTACCGGGCTGATGCCGTCCAGCCGCTGCTCGATGCCAGCTGGCGCCGAGAGGCAGCCAAGTACGGAACCGTCGAGATCACCGCTCCCGACGGACTGGCAGGTGTCGAGATCGACACCCTTCGCGGCGGACGGGACGCCGAGACCGTCATGCTGTGGGCCGGTCCCCGGGGCTGGGGTACGCGGGCGGAGGCGGTGTTCACGGCCCGCACTCCGTCCCATCTGATCGCCGCGACGGCGGCCGTCATGGCCAGTCCGGCCCCGGTGGTCCGTGAACGACACATGATCCACCGCGAGATGGAGCCGCTGGCCACGCTGACGCAGGTCGGCCCGGCCGCCGATCCCCGGGGCCCTCGCTCTCCGACTCCGCTCGACGTACGCCGCACCGCTGTCACCGAGGCCGTACGCCGTGCCTCGCGCGCTCCGCGGACAGCAGCCGACCTCCGCGTGATGGCGGCACAGAGCCGCACCACGTCCTCGGCGCAGAAGCGGTCGAGCACCCTCGCGCCCACAGCCGCAGCCCGGCCGCCAGCCGCTTCGTCGGCTCCCCGGCACAGCCGCTGACCCCGCCCGGGCCTTCCCGGACGTCCCCTCCGCCCCTCCGAACGACAGGAGTTCCTTCATGCCCGACACCACCGCGCTCGACCAGGCCACTTCCATGATCGAGAAGGCCTGGGGTCAGCCCATCGAGGTGTTGGAAGTCCTCGCGGTCCGTCGCCCCTGCGACGACCCCCCTCTGCGCTCGGCCATGCACATCCGTACGGCCCTGGCCATCACCGACAACGCGGTGTCCGTTCACCAGGATCGTCTGCACGCCATGGCAGCAGTACCTCGAGGCGAACGGGCCCGCCCTGGACGACAAGGAGCGCCGGCCGTCCGTACGTCAGGCGGGCCAGCGCGACAGGTGTACCGAGGACCATCCGGCTTCGGAGGTGCGGCTGAACCGATGCAGAAACGCGGCAGCCGCGCGATCGTCCTTGAGTCCCGTCCCCGGGAAACCGAGATCGCCAGGGTGCCGGTCGACGGGTCGGGTCACCGATCCTGCTCTGCCGCTTCGGCTGCGGTAAGCCCGCGGCGCCTTCAGGGCCTTCGGTCTGGGTCGGGGTGGCGGCGGCCATGCAGCGGGTACAGCGAGAGCCCCGCACAGAGGTGCGGGGCTCTCGCTGGTAGATCCGCAGCCTGTTTCCAGGGACCCCTGGGTCCAGGCGCGGGACGAACCCTGGGTGGATCCGCTGGGTGGGAGTGGCTCAGGCGGTGGCGAGGCCGATTTCGGTGCCCGTGATCAGGGGACCGATCGAGGTGGCGCAGGCGGGCTGGGTCTTGGCTGCGTCGCCGTTCCTGCCGGGTTGGGCGTTTCCCCGACCGGGGACAGGTCATCCCTGTCCGCCCGGGGAACACCGTGCCTGCGGATCGCGGGCAGCTCTGGTCACCTCTTCATGGCGACGGCACCAATGGCACGGTTCTGATCTCCGGACAAGGCACAGATCCCATGCCAGCCATACGCGTCGAAGACGTGGAATACCCTGATCGGCTGACTCTCAGCGGTTCGGCGCATTTCCTGCGAGAAGCGTTCCAGATCGATTGCCGGGCGAAGGTGAGGGCGCGTTTCTTTCGCTCGCTCACGGAATTCGTGAGCCAGTGCTCCTGAGCTCGCCATCCAGACCGGGATGGATAGTGAGTCGGTTTCCGCGAGGGCTTGGAAAATGATCTCCGCTGAGCGCCATCCGTTTCTGGCGAGGGTATGGCAGAGCTCAAGTGCATCGCTGGTTTCGATCTCTCCTACTGCGCCGACAGCCTGAGATGTGGGATCTGCCTCGATCCCCGTGACGCTTGTAGAGGCAATGGCCCGAGTGGCATCCTCGGTAATCATGCACAGAAACAGAGAGGTTGCGAGATGGAGCCGGAAAAGGCGCACAAATTCGACTCCTTGCTCCCTCGCTTCTGTCGCGAATCGGTCTAGGTCCGTCGTTCTTTCGGGGGTGGCGGCCAGCGCATCTCGACGCAGTTCGTAGATTCCGGCTACGCTTGCCGATTTGATCCTATACGCCTTCGCGCTGCGCAGGTCAGCGTGCTTAAGGCCTTCGAGGGCCTGTTGGGATGAGCTCCATCCCTGCTCGGCCAGTTGCCGACACAGAGTCACGATCATGTCGGCTGGGAGCTCTAGTACTTGATTTTCGCGCATTTCCTGCCTTGCGTCCGGACGGAAAGTGATCCTGCGGATGCGGGGAGCACCCGAAGGGGGGCACCCGCTGCCCAGTCCGCGCAATGGGAGGCGGCAAACAG
>NZ_JBHUYJ010000125.1:0-14518 GCF_042668715.1 Streptomyces sp. NPDC057271 | reverse complement strand
CAGAGGAACGGGGGTTTCGGGTGGGAGCTTTGGTCTTGGGTTTTTGCGCGTTTTCTTTCTGGTTGAGGGAGGAAGGGTGATCCTGCGGGTCCGCCCCCCCCCGGGGGCCCCCCGCATCCGCAGATGTCAAGATGCTGGAACGTGCCACACCTTTGCGCCTCTGACCAGACCTTCCACCAAGTTCTCCGTTCCCTCCCACAGCTCGGAACTGAACATGATGGATGGGTAGACGGGTTGGCCCAGCGGAAGTTTAACCTGGAGGATCACACCTGGCAGGTCACTGCGGCCCTCTGCGGCTCCGCGAGCGTACCGAAGTGCCGTGTTCTTGTCGGTGGTCCATGAAGTGTAGATACTTTCCGTGTTGCCGGAGTGATGGGTTTCCATACTCGCAGAACCACCTCGAGGTTTTGCCACACCCCGTACAGCATCATCGTATCCGGGATGCATCTCGGACAGGCCGCGATACAAGTAGTTGAATCCTGGTTCCTCAGTGATCGAATTGACGTTGAATCCCCCGGCACCCTTTAGTGCGGGGTCATCGGCATGGGCCGCTCCAGGGCCGAATCGCGGCGGGACCTGAGAGCCCGGCCGGAGACGACCGGCTATCCAGTTGGCGGCGGGACCCAGGAGGCTACTGCTGGCTCCTCCAAGCGCGCCGAGGAGGAGGTCCCCTGGGTCGGTGGGTCGGCAGTATGCCTCGTTGACCGCCCAGGAGAATCCTGCTCCAACGCCGGCGTTCACTACGGCGGAGGCGGCCAAAGCGCGGCCACCGGACAGGCCTGCTACCCGAGCCGCCGCGTTGCCGACGCCGGGCATGAGAGCCCCGGCCGCAGCCCCGGTGAGTGCGCCTTGGCCTGTCGCTTTGGCAAAGTCGCCCCAGGAGAAGTCACCGTTGCGGTGTTGCCATCCGTAGAGGCCGCCCTCAATGGCTCCTCCGACAACTGCACCGACGCCGATGCTGACGCATAGCGGGCAGCGACCTGACGGGTCTGCCTGGTTGATCGGGTCGTTGTTGGCGTACGCGTACGGGGAGAGGTTGGGACTGTCGTTGTCCGCGGGTTGCGGGTCAGGCGAGGCGAAGCGGCCGGTACTAGGGTCGTAGCTGCGCTCGCGGAGGTGGAGACGGCCTGTGAGTGTGGGGTCGGTGTACTGGCCGGCGTAGCCGAAGATGCTGTCCTGGCCACCCATGGTGGTGGCCTTGCCGGTGGGTACGCCCCAGTCGCTGTAGGTATAGCCGTAGGTCTGCTTACCGGAGGCATCGTAGACCGCGCTGATGGAGTTCTGGCGGTCGTGGCGCATGTAGAAGACGCCGGTGGTGCGGTTCTGTGCTTCGGCGATGCCGTCTGGGTTGTACTGGTAGTCGGCGATCAGCGCGCCAACGCCATTGGTTTCGGTAGAAATCTGTGGCAGGGGGTTGACCACGTCCCAGAGAGTGGTACGGGTCAATGTCCCGTTCTTGCTGGTGGTGGTGCGGTTTCCGTCGGCGTCGTTGACGAAGGTATAAGCGTTGGAGCCGACAGTGGCGGACTTCAAGTGCCCCAGCGGGTCGGAGGTGTAAGTGCCGCTGGCGTCCTTGGTGAGATTTCCGTCGGCGTCATAGGTGAAGTCGTTGGTGGACGTTCCTTCGACGCTCTTGGTCAGCTGGTCGGCGGCGTCGTAGCTGTTGGTGCGGGTGCTGCCGGCAGTGGTGGTGTCAGTAAGGTTGCCGACCTTGTCGTACGCGTAGGTGGTGCCATTCGTGCCGGTGAGGCATGAGACCGCACTGGAGGTGTCTGTGCAGGTCTGGGTTACGCGGCCGGCTGCGTCGTATGCGTAGCGATCCCGAAGGCCGGTGGTATTGGCGTCCTGGAGGTAGTCCGCGGTGACGCGTCCGGCGACGTCACGTTCGATGTAGCGGGCTCCGGGACCTTCGGAGATGGAGGCGAGCTGTCCGGACCGGTCATAGGTGCGTTCCTCGGTGACGGCCGAGGTCGCTGGCAACTTCGTCGTGGTGCGATTTCCGGCGGCATCGTAGGTGTAGGTGGTGGTCCTGCCGCTCACGGTTTGGCTGGTGATGTGACCATCGTTGTCGTAGCCGTATGTCGCTTTCTGTCCCGACTGGACCGTTGTGATGACGGCGCCGTTCAGGTGTCCGGCGTTGTCGCCGCGCCACAGGCGCAGGTGGCCGGAGGTGTCGGGCGCGACCGTGTCCAGGGTCTGGCCGGCGTCGAACCTGCCTGCCGAGGGGGCGCCGTATGAGGTCCAGTCGTCGGGCTGCAGGATGAATGTGCCGAACCTGCCAGTTCCTGTGGACGGGTAGAAACGCACCTTTCGATTGGCCGTGTCGTGGGCCAGGAAGTCGGTTTTCCCGTCACCGTTGAAGTCGCCAGGCGTGAGGTGCATGCTGCCCCAGCCCCCACCGAGGTCGGTGCGGGTGCCCAAGGTGCCGTTGCCGTTGCCGGGGTAGAGATACAGGTGCCCGTCGGTGGAGTTGATGGCCAGGACGTCGATTTTGCCGTCGCTGTTGTATTCCAGGGAGAT
The DNA here is from genome assembly GCF_042668715.1 of Streptomyces sp. NPDC057271. Classification (NCBI taxonomy): domain Bacteria; kingdom Bacillati; phylum Actinomycetota; class Actinomycetes; order Kitasatosporales; family Streptomycetaceae; genus Streptomyces; species Streptomyces sp. NPDC057271. The sequence goes on along the minus strand of NZ_JBHUYJ010000125.1, from coordinate 11,998 downwards.
CAGCCGGTAGGTAGCCCAACCGCCACCGATGAGGGTTCGGGTACCGAAGGTGCCGTCGCCCTTGCCGGGATAGAAGTACATCTTGTTCTCAGAGGAACTGATGGCCAGGAAGTCTTGTTTGGCGTCGCCGTTGAAGTCCCCGGTGGTCAGGGTCATCGTGCCCCACCCGGCACCCATGTCGACGGGTGAGGCGAAACCACCCGCCCCGTTGCCGTTGTAGCGATACAGATGGCCAGTTGACTTGTCGATCGCCAGCAGGTCGATCTTGCTGTCGCCCGTGTAGTCGATCGTCAGGACCTGGTTGAACCCGGTCCCGGAGCCGGTCAGAGTAGCCCCTGCGCTGAAGCTGCCGTCTGGTCGACCAAGGTAGGTACGGATGCCGTTCTTGGCGTCGGTGCGGATCACATCGGTGATCCCGTCCCCGTTGAGGTCCGCTGAGGCGGTCTGTGTGGCGCCTGACCAGTCGACGGCCGTGCCGGCCGTGTAGTCCTGGGCGCGGGAGGTGATCCGTCCCTCGGCGTCGTAGGTGTAGGCGAAGGTGCCCTTGCCTGCCGACGACGTGATTGACGTCGGCCTGCCTTCCAGGTCGTATCCGAAGGTTCGGGTCCCGGTCCCGTCGGTGACGATCTTGGTCTGGCCGGCCGCGTCATAGGTGTACGAGAGCGTCGGAGTGCCGTCGGAGTACGTTGTCTTGGCGAGCAGGTTGCGGGCGTCGTAGGTGTTGGTGACGGTCTGGCCGCGGGCGTTGGTGGTCATGGTCCGGTTGCCCTCGGCGTCGTACAGGAACGCGGTGGCACGGCCCAGCGGATCAGTGACCTTGTTCAAGCGGCCGGTGTCGTCGTAGCCGTAACGGGTGATGTGCCCGTTGGCGTCCTCGCGAGTAAGCAGGTTTCCGACATCGTCGTAGCCGAGCGTCGTGGCACCGCCGTCAGGGGCGGTGACCTTGCTCAGCCGGCCGACCACGTCGTACTCGTAGGCGGTCTTCTTCCCCAGGCCGTCAGCCCGCTCCACCAGCCGCCCGAGGACATCGTAGGCATTTGTGATGATCTTGGTGCCGTATGGGTTGGACTGGCTGACGATGCGGCCGTCCTCGTCGTAGGCCGTGGTCCAGGTGTACTGCGCCGGATCCGCGCCGATGACGTTGCCGCGCGGCTCAACGGTGCTGACCAACTGTCCATTGTCGTTGTAGCTGTAGGTCGTCTTGTTACCGAGAGGTGAGACCTCAGAGGTGAGATTTCCGGCGGCGTCGTAGCTGTAGGTGACGGTCTGGCCGACGCGGTCGGTGGTGGTCAGCAGCTGGTTGTTGGCGTCGTAGGTGTTGACGACGGTCTCGCCAAGGGCGTCGGTGGTCTTGGTGATGTTGCCTTCACCGTCGTACTCGGTCTTGCGTACGCGCCCGAGTGGGTCGGTGACCGTGACCGGCTGGTTCTCCGCGTCGTAGTCCGTCTTAGTTGTGTTGCCCACCGGGTCGGTCACTGTGACCTGATTGCCGACCTTGTCATACCCGTATGTCCACACATACTTCGACGGGTCTGCTCCCGACACGTTGCCACGAGGTGTGGTCATCGTCAGTAGACGGCCGGCCTTGTCGTAGGTGTACGTCGTCTTCGCCCCGGACGCATCGGTGCGGGAGACGACCTGCCCCATAACGTCGTACGCCGTTTTCGATACACGGCCCGCCGGGTCCTTCACCTCGGTCAGACGGTTCGCCGCGTCGTAGGTGAATGTCGTGACCTTGCCAGCCGCATCCGTTGCCGTCGCCAGATTGCCTGCAGCGTCGTAGGTCCGCTTGGTGGTGCTTCCCCCCGCATCTGTTGTTGATGTCAGCCGACTGGCCTCGTCATATGTGAAGGAAGTTGTGAATTTTGCCGGATCCGCACCTGCCGCGTTTCCCCGCGGACCGGTCTCACTGATGACCCGTCCCACAGCATCGAATTTACGCGTCAATCGGGAACCGTCGGGATTCGTCACCGATATCTGGTTACCAGACGAGTCGTAGCCGAGCCGGGCCACCCTTCCTCGGGGGTCCGTTACCGTCTCGAGCTGCCCGTTCGAGGTGTAGGTGTAGGACGTCGCGTTCCCAAGCGCGTCCGTTGAACTGGAGAGATTGCTATTCGAGTCATACGTGAATGAACTCGATTTTCCATTTCCATCGGTGTGCGAGGATAGCCTCCCGTCAGAGTATCGCCATTTCCCCTTTACCACCTCCCCCTGCTCTTGGACGGGACGCCCATGGATATCAACCACGGTTTTGAAAGTGCGACCCAAAGCGTCAACAACATTCAAGCGGTCGAGTTTGTAGCTGTACTCGTACGATGTCTTGTTGCCGAATGGATCATATTGGTCGAGTAGAACGTTTTTGCGATAGACGTCTGACCAGATCCCCCCATCAGGAAATGTCGTGTCAGTCTCGTTCTCCTTGTAGGCGAAGGTGACTTTGCCAGTCGCAGAACTGACCTGCTCGCTGACCCGCCCAGTCGAGTCATAGATGTTGCGAATGAAATTTCCGCCCAGTGGATCAGTTACATCGGTGAGTTTCCCGTCGATTCCATACTTGTAGTTGAGCCTCGACCCTCCCGGTCGTGCGACGCTGGCGAGTTGCCCATCGGTGTATGAGTATGAAATCTTTCGGTTTCCCGGCAGAGTGATCTCTGAAACGAGTTGCCCATCGTAGGCGAAGACGGCTTTTCTGCCGTCCTGAGTGACCGCTTCCTTTAGCGTGCCCGCTTCATAACTGAAGGAAACAGCCTGACCTTGTTTGTTCTGTATCCTTTCGAGCCGGCCCGCCCCATTGAAGGACAGTTTCTTTCCGTCCGGCATGGCCAGTTCGTAGCCGGTTTCTGAAGAATGGAGTGCGGAGTGAGCAGTCATCGGTGACTCGAAGTTTCCGTCTGGCTTTTTCCTGTATGGATACTCCGATCCGTCCTCCGCATGGAAGATCGCGTCACCATTCTCCTCGATAAGAAGCTTCGCATCCCAGGCCGCGGACCAGCCAACCCCAAGCGATCCCGATGGTGAAGCGCTAAGGGAAAGACCCAATGAACCTTTGGTAGAGTTATTTGACGAGTAATTCCGGGTCAGGTCGAAGGGGAGCACACCTGGCAGGCTGGAATCCGTAACAGACTGCCCGAAAGCCCCTGTTGCGGTATTTACACCTTCCGCGCGCTTCTCTTGACAACTTGCCGCTGCCGCAGAATTTCCACCACACCGTGATCCGAAGGTCTGATTTCCTGGAATCCCAGGATTTGCCCCATAGGATCTATGGTCTCCTGCCCACCGCCCCCACATCGTCCAATTGGACCAGGCTCCTTTATTCATAATGAGTGGGGTCACTGCGGTTACCATTGGACTTGTATAGTCGGGAGGGTTCGAGAGGCCGTCAAGTCGCCGGACTTCTTCGGCGCAGATTTCCTCATCAAAAGTAAACTCAAACGACGCCTCGGCCCCGTCTCCCGCCGCTCCGTCCCATGGCACCGAAACCAGCTTTGGTTCAGACCTGTAGGTTTTCCCGTAGGGAGCGTAGAAAAAGGAACTATTTAGGCGGCAAGTCCAGCCAGCGCTGACATAATAGTTGATTACTCCGCGATCACCCTCGATGTCATCGCTCATTCCGTAAACGATATTGGAGACTCGGAGTGTGTACTTCTCTCCATCCTCCGGAAAGAAACCCCCGGTCCTAATGTTTGCATACACGTCCTGGAATCCCATTAGACTCCCGTGGGAGTCTCTTAACTCCGATCTCAAGGCGTAGGCGTACGGAAGTTCCTCGGAAGTCGATCCGGATATCTCCCCGGGGCTCTCCCGTAGATCCTTCGGTGTGCCGTTCCTTCCGAAGGTTGATTGATCACCCTCAGAATTTGAGGTTCCGATCCTGAGTGCTGCGTCCTCTGATATCTGTTTACGGCGCTCCTCCAATGTCATCGGTTGTTGCCGCACTGCCGGTTTCGGCAGCTCCCTGCCGACGGATTCGATCGCCGCTTCCCTTGAGCCAGCCGGCTCACGTACTGCCGCCGAGGCATCAACTACCCCAAGGAGTAGGCTCAGGATGGCAATCAGTGACCCTGTGATCCGCGCCCGAACGGAATTTTTAATCCTCACAGGGGCCTCCTGGGTTTACCTATTAGGTGGTGGAGCGAGGCAGTCTCTTTCCTGATTGAGCAATGCAGGGATCCGCGGCCGCACGCCACCAAGTCGCAATGGTCATATAGATAGCTTCAGAAGTCAGCCGGATCGCCGCGTGTGGCCGGATCGCAGTGAAAGACGGAATGTCTCTTTGGCATGCTCCGCCGCTGCACTGTACGGGCTGCTCGGAGCTAAGCGGATGAGGAGAAGCAACAACCCGCTAACGGAAGCTGTCCGAATCTCGTCCATGGTCGGTGGTCAACCAACCCCCGGGCTTCGGCATTGTCATGTGACGCCGGGTTTGTTCGTGGCGGTCTGCTCTCATCGGCGTCCCCAGAAGATGACAGGCATGGCTTCCAAGGTCATGGAGTTCACTACGCCTCGTGCTCCGAGTGGAAGACCATGCCTACCGACGCATCATCGGTGGTTCCGCCTGTCTTTGCCCGTCTCCGAGCATCCCGGGGGCATCCGAGGAGATACCCGGGCTGCTGGAGCGACTGGCCGCGGTGCCGGACCCGCGTGATCCGCGCGAGTTGCGTCGCCGCCTGGCGTAGGTACTCGCGATGACAGCGTGTGCCGTGCTGGCCGGGACGACCCGGTGGCGATGCCTGCCGGTCGGATGTCAGGCCCTGCTCGCCCTGGCCCACCTGTGGTGCGGCGACACCTACGCCCAGCTCGCCGCCGGCTTCCGTATCGGCACCCGCGACCGTCTACCGCCATCCTGGCCGAGGCGATGAAGACCCGTGAGGACGAAGGCATTCGCGATCCTGGACGGCACCCAGCTGCCGATCAATCGGATCGCCGCCGACACCCCGTACTACTCCGGGAAACCGAAATGCCACGGCATGAACGTCCAGGTCTTCACTGACCCGTTCGGACGGCTGCTCTGGGCCTCGCCCGGCAATGCCCGGGTCCACCCATGACCTGACCGCCTCACGCACTCACGGCATCATCAACGCGCTCGCCGAGACAGGTGTGAAGTGCTGGGCGGACAAGGCGTACCAGGGCGCCGACCGACCGGTCCGCGTGCCATTTCGGGGCCGTCGGCTCAAGCGGTGGATGCGGCTGCGCAACAGCAGTCACGCCAAGATCCGCTGCCTCGGCGAGCAGGCCATGGCGGTCCTGAGGGCTGGCGCCTGCTACGCAAGGCTTCACTGCAGCACCAACCGGATCACCGACATCGTGAAGGCCGTCGTCGTCCTTCAGCACGCCTCAACCTGAGGTTGAAAAAGGCTTCATGACCCGGCCCGGGTACGTGCCGGCGTTCTACGAGCTGGACCAGCTCGTAGACTCGGCGGCCGACCTTCGCGTCGCGCTCGCGGAGAGCAGTGCGTACGTGCAGGCAGTCCGGCGTGTGGTCGAAGCACGCGAAGCCGCCTCGACCACGGACCGGCGGCGAACCTGTCCCGGGCCGCTGTCGCCCGCTCGGGGCTCGCTTCACATGCCACTGGCCAGGTGCCCGACCAGCCTGTTCCTGCGGCTGCCGTCGGGCCGTCGGCGCCCTCACCGGGGCCGCGCTGTTGAACGGTCAGGCAGGGTCTTCGTCGTGGTGGGCGTCCTCGGTGCGGGTGCCCACCGCGCGGGCCAGCTCCTCCACCGTCAGCTCGATGTGCCGTCCTTCCGCGACCCGGTGCTCCACCACCGTGTCCTCGTCCGGCCACCTGTCGGACTGCGCGCCGACGCCCCACTGGCCGTCGGCGACCATCGCGACATCGCCGAAGGTCCACGGCCGCCCGGCGGCGCGGATCTTGCGCTCCAGCCCGGCTCCGTCCCAGTGTCTGCTCGGCTGCGTCATCCCTGCTCCCCCTTCGGTCCCTTCCGGCTCACTGCCGTAACTCGATTACGACAACCTCGGCCGCCGTTCCATTCCCGTGCCGACGGCTTCCTGGGCACCTGACCGGGATCAGTTCGCCCACGGCAGACGGGTCCTCCCCGGAAACGACTACGGACTTCGGCACACCCCATGTCAACGTACGGGTGTCGGGAAAACCGCAGGTCAACGAAGGGATCGTCCAACCGTGAACGCCTCTGCCACCCTCCTGCCCGCCGCCGTCCGCCCCTCCGTGGAAGACCGCCACTGGCTCTCCTCGGACCACTGCGCCACCCCGGTCCTTGAGCTCCTCCACGCCCTCGACTGGACGGTCGTCGGCACCCCGGAGTGCAACGTCCACGCCACGAGCCCGGACGGCCGCGTCTACGTCGGCTGGCTCCCCGAGGACCCCGCCGCCTGGACACGCGACATCATCTGGCGGGTCCAGGTGCAGCCCGCCGAAGGCGACGCGTGGGTCCAGGAGTTCGGCACGCACACCCCTGTCGAGACGGTGGCCGGATTCATCGCCGCCCTCGTCGTCCACTCCCTCCGCTGAGCCGGTGGTCGGGTGGGCCCTCACCAGCCCGTCCCGACCACCGATACCCGTTCAGACTCGCGCCGACGCTCCGCATGCCCTCCCGTTCATAAACGAAAGGCCCTGAAAGTGACCATCTATTCAGATGATCTCGTCCGAGCCTCCGGCCACATCATCGGCCTGGGTGTCAGCGTGCTCGCGGCCTACGACGCTGTCGCTGGTTCCGGCTCGGCATCGTTCGGCCTACCCCTGGTCTGCTGCGGGATGACGCTGGTCTACACCGCCGGTAGCTTCCAGGACTCCCTTCGTCGCCGCGACACCCGAATCGTCGCCTACCTCGCGCACAACCCCGGCATGCCGCTCCCCGAGATCAGCGCCGCCACCGGCCTCCGTGAGGAACGCATCGCCAGCTCCCTTCAGCGCCTGGTCGCCGACGGCCTGGTCGTCTCCGAGGCGGGCTCGCCCCCTGCCGCCCGCTCCTACCGACTGGCCCTCTGACTTCGCCCCCTCAAACCCGATCGGCCCCTCCCGTCTCACCGGCCCGACAGGAGGTCCCGATCGCACGCATGCTCCTGGCTACCCGTCCCGGCTACCGCCGTAAGTGCGCCTCCGCACGTCGCTGCACCTGCTACTACCTCCCCGGTCAGTACGGCCGCCACGCGAAGCCCTTCGCCGACGAGCCGCCCACCGGGCAGAACAGCGCCGATGGCGCCTCGGCCTCTTCGAATGACCGAGCGCCCTGGCCTCCGCCGATCGGACGCCGGGGCCTCCTTCCCAACCCGAGGAATCCACCGTGCCGTTTCTCGCCCCGCTCACCGACCACCACTCCGACGGCAGCCTGTGCCCGGTGGACCACAAGCACACCAGCTCCGGCAAGCCACTCCACACCAACTGCCCGGGGCGCTCGTACACCCAGACCGTCCGCTCGTGCGGCGGCTAGGAGATGAAGCAACGCGGCAAGGGCTACGTCGCTGAGTGCCGCAAGTGGCACCTCGCCAGTCACGCCCAAGGGCCGAAGGTCCTCCGGGACCTGCTCCGTCTCGACGCCTCCTGATGCTCCTGCCCCGTACGCCCTCACTGCTCCCGGAGGCTTCCATGCCCAAATGCCTGACCGTCGGCCACCTGCTCCGCCAGCTCCAGGACCTCGACCCCAACCTGCCGATCCGCCTCGCCGTGAACCCCGACTTCCCCTTCACCCACTACGTGGGGACCGAGGTCGTCGTCCGGGACGGCAAGGCATTCATCCCCGACGACGGCCAAGAGGGCTACCTCTCGGTGCCGGTACGCGACGCCCTCACCTGGTCCTGACCCCTTCTCCGCTCACCGGAGGCTCCCATCTCGTCACGCCCCCTCCCGCTGCACGGCCTCGCAGTACGCCCCATGCCGGACGGTGTAGGCGGCGCGCTGGTCCAGCGCGTCTCCGCCAGGCACGACGGCCCGCTCGACGTCACGTGGCTCGCCGCCAGAAACCCGAGGCTTCCCCTCGGCCGCATCCGCCTCCGCTGGGAGCCCGCTTCTCGCTCCGGCTGGGACGTGAGCGCGCACCTGGGCCTGGCTACTTCCGAGGTACACCTCGCCTCCTGGCCGGCCGCCCCGGACGACTGGCCGTGCCTGGTCCGCCCGACCCTCCACGAAGTGACCGGCCTGTGTGCCGCCCTCGCGTTCGCCACCGACGCCCTCGACCACTCGAACCGCCTCACCGAGGTCTGACCCAGAACCCCAAAAGGCCGCCCCTCGCCGATCAGGCAGGGGCGGCTTTGCCGTACGCCTGGCCGCACGTGCGTACGCTCATCCCCGACGAAGGAGGAGTACACCTTGGCCGACGGCCAGCCGCTCTGGGGATACCCGGAGGTCGCCGCCCACCTGGGCATCAGCGTCCAGGCCACCCGCAGCCGCAAGAGCCGGGGCAGCCTGCCCGCTCTCGACGACACCACCGTGCCGGACCGCCCCCGCTGGAAGCCGGTCGGCCGAAGGTTCCGTACCGACCTGCACGGAGGGCCAGCTCACCTTCTCCCATCGGCCCCCTTGGATTCCGAAGCATCCTGAAAAGCTACGCCTCGGTCTGCAAGACAGCCCTGGCGGCGGCTTGGAAGTCCCCATCCGGCTGGCGTTTTTCCCTCATGGCCGCCTTGAAAGCCTGCTCGTACTCGTGGAGTTGGCCGTTGCCGACGTCACGGGCCTTGTTGAGCCATGTCATGACTGCTCGCTCCACGTTCAGCATCGCCGTACGGAATGTCTCAGCGGACTCGGCTACCGAGCTAGGGCCGGCCACGGCGACGGCTGCGGCAGCTGTGCTGAACACCGCCCAGGCATCGTGGACCACGATGAAGCGGTCTTGCCATTCGGATGGTGAACTGTCTTTGTCCCACATGCTGTCTGCCAATTTCCACTGAGCAGACGAAAGCTGCTTACCGGCCGAGATGAAGTCCGTGTAGGCCTGCCGGCGCATGTCATCGCGCCACCTGCCGTGCTCTACCCGCATCTGCCGCCGCTGCCCAAGAGAGCTGAGCAAACCGCCGCTCATACCCCCCAAGGCCCCGATTGCCGCACCTATGACTGCCGCTGTTCCCCCATCCATGGGGGCATTAGAGCGCATCGGCAGAGGCGGCAACAGAGCGCCAGTTCCGTCACTCTGCAGCCCGAGATCCGCCTGAGGACCTCGGGCTTGCATGACAAAAGAGCTCCCGGCCAACGCTGCCAACTCCGCCAGTGACATCGGCGTCGGGTCCGGACGGAGCGTCACCGACATGCCGGTGACGCTCCTCGGCTCTTCGTACCGCGCTCGCCTACTCCAGGTAAGTACCGGCGAATACACCATCGAAGCCGAGCGCAGCGAGACCCTCCTCGACGGTGGGGTAGGTCGTGCCGGACGGGCTGGCGATCAGGGCGTCGAAGTCGGCGCGGCTGATCTCGGGTTCGGGCCACTGGTTACTGCAGCGGCAGCGGATCCAGACGTTGCGGCCGTGGTTGATGAGCAGCCAGTCGCGTCGGGCCCGGCAGGCCGAGCACATGACGGGGATGCCGCCGAGGGCGAGTTCGTGTGGGTGGCTGACGCAGCGTGTCGCGCCGGGGCCGTCGGCTGGCTGTGTCTCGTACTGGAGTTGCAGCAGGGGATCGGTGCCGGCGGGGACGACGGGCAGCGCGGGTGCCGGCTCCGTGGTGCGGTCGGTGGTTCTGGGCACGAGCGTCATCTCCCGTTCGAGGGCTTCCTGTTTTCATCCGTAACAGCCAGTGGAACAGGCTGTCCATGCATTTCGTGGAGTCCGGTTGGTCGGTGGCCGGCCTTCCGGACGCGCTGATCAGCGGCGTGGTGGTCGGCTGCGCGGGTCGGAGACGGCAGGGCGCGGTGCCACCGTGGGTGCGTTCCGTTTGCTGGTGCGGTTGGCCGGGGTCTTGGTCGGGCGAGTGCCGGCCTGCGGGCGACGGGGAGCTTCGCTCGGGTGGGCGGGGAGCTGCGCGAGGCGGCGCAGGCGCCAGACCAGGACGTCGTTCACGTCCTCGGCGGTGTCGAGTTCGCGCATGTCGATGGCCTGCTGCAGGAGGGCCTCGGGGTCGTGGCCTGCCTGCTCGGCCTGGGCGAGCGTGGCGACCAGGGCGTCGATCTTCGTCGGCATGCCATCTGCTCGTACGCCCTGCTCCCGCAGGGCCGCGCGGAGGGTGGCCTCGTGCGTCCGGCGTTGGGCCTCGGGGAGGGCACGGCCTTGGTCGTGCAGCACCCGCATCGGGGTGGCGGCGGCCTGATGGTAGGCGGCGCGCAGGTGCTCGGCGGCCTGTCGGGAAGCGTGGGCCTGCTGGGCGTGACCGCGGGCGGAGTGCCAGCGGGCGGCGGCGAGGGTGACCAGCACCAGGGTGGAGACGAGCATGGCGGTGGTGCCGCCGTCCTCGCCCCGGCCGAGCGCGCCACCGGCCTGGACGATGCCCCGGGCGGCCGAGCGGAGAGCCCGGATGTCGGCACGCTCTGCTCGGACGTGACTGCGGGTCGCCCGCTCGAAGGCTCGGGCGGCAGCAGCCAGCTCGGCGCGGGTGGCGACCGGGGAGGTCTGGGCGACCGCGTCGAGGAGTTCCCCGACGCCGACGAGCTGGGCGGCGGCTTCATCGTCGTCGCCGTCGAGCAGGACGGCGGCACGCTCGGCGATCCCAGTGGCGCTGCGTCGCTCTCGGGCGGACGGGGACCAGTCCGCCCGGCCGTCGGCGGCCGAAGGCGTTGCCCGCTCGGCGGTACCGTCTGCGAGCCGGAGGCGGATCTTCGGAAGGGACAGGTCAGGAGCGAGCTTGGAGCCGGCGTACCAGACCGGTTCACCGTGGCGGTTGCGGTCGCCGGGCAGGGCCACGTTGTAGCCGAGGGCGTCACCGGACGGGGCGTGGCGCACCTTCACGCGCAGACCCGCCTCACGCAGCCGGGTGAAGAACTCCTTCTCGTCGTCCGCTCCCGCGACAGCCTGGCGGACGGCTTCGCGAAGCGTCTCGCGGGAGGTCTCGGGGCGGCCGGTGCGTTCGGCCTTGAACCTTTCGGCGCTGGTGGGGTTCTTCGCTGCGGTGCCGTCGCCGGCGTTGAGGCGGCGCAGGCCCATCTCCTTCTCGATGCGCCGGCATACGGCCTGGGCCTTGTTGAAGTCGTAGTTGAGGCGGGGATTGCGCAGGTCACCGCGGACCAGGGTGGCGACGATGTGGATGTGGTCCTCTGCGTGGCGGACGGCGATCCACCGGCAACCGTCGGGATCACCGTCCGGGGCGATGCCGGTGGCGTGGACGATGCGCTGGGCGACGGCTTTCCACTCCTCGTCGGAGAGCCGCCGGTCGCCGGGGGCCGTCCGGACCGAGCAGTGCCACACGTGCTTGGCGGGCGCGCGGTCGCCGGCCTGCTTGACCCGGAGGTCGAGGGCGGCGGTGAGGCGGGCGAGGGTGACTTGCGGGTCGGTGTCGCGGCCGGGGTCGGGGGCGAAGCCGTCCCAGGAGCCGACGAGGTGCGCGTCGGTGTGCTCCTCGCGCCTACCGGGGCCGTAGAGGTAGACGAGGAGTCCGTGGGTGCGCGAGCCGCGTCCGATGTCGGGAACCATCACATCCGCCTGGTCACCAGGTCGTTGGCCGCGTCGTCGAGGTGGCCGAGGGACCGGGTCAGAACGCTCAGTGCGTGGTCGAGTTCGCCGGGGCGGGGCTGTCCGCCGGCGTTGTGGACGTAGGCGATCTGGTTGATGTTGTTGCCGATCCGGGCCAGGGCGGTGCGCAGGGCGGCGAGTTCGTCGATGGCCGTGTCGAGTCGTTCGTTGGTGTGCAGGGCGGTCGAACCGCGGGCGGCTGCAAGGCCGGCGGCGGCGAGGAATCGGGCGACGGTGACGCCGCGCTGCGCGGCGGCGGCGACGATCTCGGCTTTCTCGGTGTCGGAGAGGCGGGTGGTCGTCTTGCGGGTGCGCTCGCTCGGGTTGCGGCTGCGGCGGCGCGGCTTGCGGTCGGGGAAGGCGGGCGTGCTCGGGCTCGGCTGCTCGCTGGCGGCGGGGTTGTCTGCTTCTCCCCCGGTGACCGGCGCCCCCCGG
>NZ_JBHUYJ010000124.1:0-21903 GCF_042668715.1 Streptomyces sp. NPDC057271 | reverse complement strand
GCCAGCAGGGAGAACTACTGGCCGCCTACGGGGAGCACTACACGGCCGTTGACAAGCCGTACACGGGGTGTGTACTGAAGCTTCCCCTTGATGTTGGACACCTGGAGACTGGGACCTGAGGTTCCAGAGGAAGTAGTGGCCGGGTGGGAAGCAAGAGCAACCGCAGCAGGCGGTGTATGGAGGAGTTCCAGCGCGACGCGGTCGCGCTGGTTCGGTCCTCCGGGAAGACTGTCACCGAGGTGGCCCGGGAGATCGGGGTCAGTGCCGAGGGTCTGCGGAACTGGGTCAAGCAGACACGTTCGACCGCGGTCACGGGGCGCCGGGCGAGCTGACGAGCGTGGAGCGGGAGGAACTGCGTCGGCTGCGACGACAGAAGGCCGGCGCCGCCCGCCGCGCCGACGACGCCCTGGCCCACGAGATCACCGTGCTGCACATCGCCTCCCGGTGCCGCATATCCATGCCCAGTTGCGCAGGCTGGGCCGGCGGGTCAACGGCGAGCGAGTGGAGCGGATCATGCGTGAGCGCGACGTCGCCGGGGTCACCCGGCGCAAGCGCCGCTCGCTGACCCGTCCGGCGAAGAGGGCGGTGCCCGCCGCGGACCTGATCGGTCGCGACTTCACGGCCGACGCCCCAGGCCGGAAACAGGTCGGGGACATCACCTACATCCTCACCGACGAGGGTTGGCTGCATCTGGCGACCTGGCTGGACCTGGGGCCACCCGCGGGATCGTCGGCTACTCGATGGCCGACCACCACCGTGCCTCCCTGGTCGTCGGCGCACTGACGACGGCTGCCGGACGCGGCCGGCTCCAGGCCGGATGCATTGCGTATTCCGATCGCGGATCGGAATACACCTCCGACGTGAAATAAGCCGGTTGGGGCTTCGGTAAAGCATGGGCCGCACCGGCTCGTGCTTCGGCAATGCCGCCGCCGAGAGCTTCTTCGCACTACTCAAAGCGGGGATCGGCTCCCGCCACTGGCCCGACCAGACACCGCTCGCGCGGAGATCTTCGCCCTCATCGAGACCTTCTACAACCGCGTACGACTATGGAAGCATCCGGCCTGGGGCTACCTCACCCCGCGGAGACCCGACAGCGACACGAGCAAAAACACACCCTCGCAGCGTAAGCATCGAGTGTCCGAGATCACGGGGAAGCTTCAGGAGTCCGTGTCTCCCGGCGACACGTTCAGCGTCCACGCGGCGCCTTCGACGCCGCCGAGGACCACGAGAACGGTCTGGCCGGGACCGTTCAACAGGCCGTCGACGGCAGCCCGGTCGGCCTCGGTGTCCAGGGCGCAGAACACGAACTCGAAGGGCGGGTCGACCTCTTCGGTCCGGCGCTCGATCAGCTCCGTCATGGTGCCGAGGGTCTCGATGGCCGTAAGACCCTCCGCCAGTCCGCGCAGGGGACCGAGCACGGTCGCGCAGGAGTGTTCGAGTACGGAGCTCGCGCTGAGCTGGAGGACCACCGACTCCATCAGTCGGCGGGCGGCCGCCCGGTCACCCCCTATGACCACGGGGCCAGGCGCCTGTGCCAGGTCGAGGAAGAGGCAGCCCGAGCCTTCCGCCGCGCCGATGCAGACGAACGCGGCGCCGCCGTCGGGTACGTCATACGGGACGGGCATCCAGGCGATGGCTGTTTCCTGCTGGGCGGGGTGCCCGGCGGACAGACTGATGTCGACGAAATCGTCGCCGAAGGCGACCTGGAAGGAATGCGGCGACGCGACGCTCGCCGTAGGGCGGCCCCGGCCCCCATCCCCATTCCGGTCATCGGAGGGGCGGGACCGGGAAAGCCTGGTGGCGGCGCCGGGTACGGGTCGGCCGGGCGAGCCCGCCACGGTCACCGCCGAGCGGCGGACGGGCGCGGCGGGCGTCGAGCCGGATGCCGCTCCCGATGCTGTGCCGGTCGCCTCGGCCTCCGGTGCTTCGTCCACCGCCGGCCACGGCGTCGGGGAAGCGGTGCGCGGCGCGACGGAGCGCGGAGCACGGACCGGAGTGACGGGCGCTACCGCGGTCGTGGTCGGCCGGGCGTGCGCTTCGAACAGCGACTCGGTGGTGGCCGGCGTGGCCGCCGAGGCCGTGGGCGCTCCGCCGGCCGGCTCCGGGGCGCGGCGGGAACCCGCGCGGCGGCGCATCATGAGGGTGCCGGCGCCGGCGCCGACGATGAGTGCGCCCCCCGCTCCGATGGCGAGCGTCAGAGCGCTGGAGTCCCCGCCCGTGGGCCTGCCGGTGTCGCCCGCCGTCCCTGGCGCCTGTGCTGCGGGCGCCTGGACGGGCGGAGGCGTGGCCGGCGCCGCGGTGACGGCACTCGTCGCATTGGGCAGCGGTCCTTCCTGCACACCGGGCCCCTTGGCGTCCGCGGGCAGCTGGAGGATCCAGCCAGGGGCGATGCTGGTGGCGTTGCGCATCACCGCACCGCCCGGCTGGGCACGGCCCTTGTTCAGCTCGAAGATCTCGTTGTACCGGTTTCCGTCGCCGAGGACCTTCTCCGCGATCGAGAAGAGGAACTCCGGCTCACCGTTGGACTGAGTCGTCACCACGTAGTACTTGACCTTCTCACCCTCGACCGTCGGCGCGAGGGCCACAGAGAGGGGGACAGAGGCGGCCGCCGCGGGAGATGCGCCGCTTGCCGCGGCCGCGAATACCACGACCGCTGCGGCGACCGCGCCCGCCACGGGGAATGCCGCGGCCCGTGCCGTTTGCCGGAAGGAAGTCATCTTCGTGTCCACCTCGTGACCGTCATGTGCTCTCGTGAGGTTGCTCTGTTGGGCTTCTGCTTTTCGCACGCGCGAGGCTCGGGCGGGGTTCGACGTCCGGCCGGGGAAACCCGGCCGGACGTCCGCGCGATCACGGTTCTCAGTCCTTGCGGGCCGAGCGGCGGGCGGCGAGGATCCCGAGGCTGAACAGGACGACCACGATGCTGGTCCCGACGATGAACCACAGTGTCGCGTTCGCCGCCTCGGACCGCGCGGCGGCGTCGCCCTGGGGATGCCCCCCTGCGGACGTGTTCCCGGAGGCGCTGGGGGAGGGCTGGATGGCCGCTGTCGTCCCGGTCTCCCCGCCTCCCTCGCCGGCGGCCCGCTCCTCCGGGATGACGGCCGTCACCGCCTTGAAGGGGTTGATGACGCCCCAGCCGACCGCGGGGCCAGGCACCTTTGCGCCGGCAGGGCGGTCTGCCGTCACGTGCAGTCGGTGAATGATCTGACTGACCGTCAGGTCGGGGTGGTATGCGCGGATGAGCGCCGCAGTGCCCGAGACGAACGGGGCGGCGAAACTCGTTCCCTGGTCGATCGCGTAGCCGGGACCGCCGATGCCCAGACTGATGACGTCGACGCCGGGTGCGGCTACATCCACGAAGTCACCCGTCACGGAGAACGACGCGGGACGGTCGTCACGTCCTATGGCTCCTACCCCGAGTACACCGGGGTACGAGGCGGGAAAGCTGGCCGGCGGATCCGCCAGGTCGTCTCGTGAACGATTGCCCACCGAGGCGACGATGAGGACGTTCTTGGACACCGCGTAAGCGACGGCCCCCTTCAACTGGGCACTTGGACCAGCGGCGTTGGCCGAGATGTTGATGACGCCGGCTCCGCCGTCCACGGCGCTGCGTATCGCGGCGGCCATGCCGTTCGCCGACCCGTCCTTGCCGTCGGTGGTCTGCCGCACCGGCAGGACGACGCTCCGCGGCGCGACTCCGGCGAACTGCACTCCGCCGGCCGGCCTGGCGGCCACGATCCCGGCGACGAAGGTCCCGTGCCCGACGCAGTCGGTGTCTCCGCGGCCGCTTTCGCCGACGACATCGGTGCCACGCAGCACCGCGCCCTTCAGCTGCGGCACGGACGCGTCGACGCCGGAGTCGACGACGGCGACCACCTGACCCTCACCCTGGCTGATTCGGTGAACCCGCTCGAGTTCGAGCCGCGCCTGCGCCCAGGGCAGGTCGGGCATCGTGGCCGTCGCCCTCTCCGCGCAGCGCACCGGGGCCGGCGCGGCGGCCGCCACCATGGGTGTCGCCGTCACCGCGACGGGCAGACACAGCACGGTGAGGGCACAGACGACGGCGGGAGTGAGCGGCTTGCGGTTGCCGCGCCGCTCAGCCACGGACGTAATCCCCATCTCCGAAGAGCTGAGCCTCGATCCGCGTGGGCGCGAAGTCGAGGATCTCGGTGCTGCCGCGGTGGACCAGGGCGGCCGTCCCCGGTGGCAGCAGCGGCAGGGTGCGCAGAGCGACGTCGGGCAGCTCGTAGGCGTCCCGCAGTGCTCGCGCCGTGCCGGCCGGCACGCGTGGCACGAGCACGGCATCGTAACGTCGCATCTCCTCGGCACCGGCCGCCGGAACCTTTGTCTGCACAGTGATGCCGATGTGCCACGTACCGAGATCCGCTCGGGGAGCGCCCCGGCCGCCGACGATGTCGTCGACGATGGCCACGGGGGCCAGCGGACTGCCGGCGGGCGGCGTGGCGCCCCCGGGCAGACTGATGACCATCCGGTGAGGAGCCACACCGGCGTCTCGGATCAGTGAAGCCCACAACTGCGGTTGCGGCGAGCGGACATGGACGGTCACGCCCGCGCTGAGCAGCCGGAACACAAGCAGTTCGGCAGCCGATCGGTCCAGGAAGACACCCAGTCGCACGGACTCCCGGCGCAGTAGCCTGACCGCGGCCATCCGGCCGTTCCTGAGGAACCCGAGCGCCAGCCCCTCCCGGTGCAGCGCGATCTCGGCCGGTCGGTCGGCAGACGCGGGTGTGATGTGCGGGCCCGCGCTCCGGCCCAGCGGCAGGGTCGCGAGCAACCCCGGGGCTTGCGCGCCGTCGAGCGCCATCAGGTTGATACCACGTTCCGCGGCGGCCTTGGGAAGGGCTCTGGTCGCCTCTGCGGTAGCACCGACAGTGCGGATGAGTACGGTGTTCCGGGCATCGCCGGAACCTCGGTCGGTGCAGGTGAGCGAGAGCATGGTGCAGCGTGCCGGGAGCACGGAGAGCAGGGCCTGCAGCTCGATGAGTCCACCCTGAGCAGGGTTCCAGTCCCGTACCCAGTACGACACGTGCTCGGCGCCGGCCCGCCAGGTGCTCCATTCCTCCACGGCTCCGGGCCGGTTCTCGCCCGGGGCCACGGTGCCCACTCCCGCCGTCGATGCCAGCGCTTCGGCTGCCTCGGCCTCGTCCAGGATCCGGGCCTGCCATCCTTCTTCCTCCAGCACGCGCACGGCCGAGTTCACTCCGCGACGCAGGATGCGCCGGATGCCCGCCGCGCCGCCGCCGCGCGCGGCGACGGCCTCGGGACAGGCGGCGGCGTCGAGGCGGAGCACGATCCAGGCCGACTGGGTCAGCGCGACGCGTTCCTTGTTCAGTTCCTGATATGAGAGGGGGCACACGTCCGCCGCCGCGTCGGAGCCGGACGGCGCGGTGACGTTCTGTACCAGCGCCTGAACGGACTCGAAGACGATGTCGTCGAAGCGCAGGAGTTCCTTCAGCCGCCCGACGGGCAGCAGGCCGCCGTCATCGGCGGTGGTGAGGACGCCCGCGCGCTCGACGGCGACCATGGAGACCCATGCACGGCCGTCGTGGACGACGCCCAGTCGGACCCGGCTGCGCCCTTCGGCGCGGCTGACGGTCAGTTCGGGCAGGAGCGTACGAGGCCCGGCGAGAGCGGAGGCGTCCTGGTCGTGGCGCGTCCGGCCGCGGGCCCAGAAGCGCAGCCGGGTGAGCAGCCAGTGGTACAGCCACCGGCGCTGGACCCGGATCGCGGTGGTGGCGACGAGCAGTCCGCCGAGCGCGAGCGCGGGGACCTTGGCGGGGCCCGCACTCAGGATGCCGAACACGATCAGCGTGGCAGCGAGTTCCCATGCCACGAGCTGCGAGGTCCGGACACCGAGTATCGGTTTCACCGGACGTTCTGCCAAAACGGTCATTCCTGTTTCCCATCCTTCCGTGCAGCGCTCTCAGAGCTTCGGCACATCCCCGTCCTTCGCCGAAGGGCACGGACGGCCGGGGTTCCCGGCTCAGCCGGAAGACGGCTGGATCGACCCGCGGTCCTGGCAAGCACCGCGCCAAAGCAGGCGTGCGGGCCGTGACCGAAGGTGATGTGGCGGTTGTCCGTGCGCCGGATGTCGAAGCGGTCCGGGTGGGTGAAGCGGTGTGGGTCCCGTCACCGCCCAGCCGCCCCCTGGTGCTCACCTGCGGATCGGTGTCCTCGGTGGCACGGCTCAGACCCGGGTGGGTGAGCTACGGTACGTACCTCGTCGAAGGCGGTCACCCGCCAGGCCAGAGCGCCGGTCGGGAGCCGAACACGGCTCACCGGCTCGGGGGAAACGGGCACGGGGCGGCCGGCGAACTCTCCGCCGGGATAGTTGATCAGCAGTTCGTCGAGGGATCGCCGGGCCTCTCCGAAGACGACCCTCGGCGTCGCCTTCGTAGAGGCCCGGCGGTGTTGCTCTGCGTGCTGGAGGCTGTGGAGGACCTCGGTCCTCCACAGCCTGAAGCCGTCGGTCAGTTGCTCAGTCGCTGCGCACTCGCCGCGTCCTCGGCCTCCACGGCCTCGATGAGAGTGGCGATGTTCTGGGTCCTTTCGAGCAGCCATTGCGCAATGGCCTTGAGATGCGCGGCGGTCTCCTGGTGGACACGCTCGAACTCGGTCTTACTGGCCCCGGCCCATCCCTCGAAGTTGAGCTCGACGTTCGTCTTGAGCTGATCGACCATCGTCTCCACCTCCTGAGTGCCGGCGCCGAGAATCTTCAGGCCGTCGACGATCGGGTTGATTTGGTACCCGTAATTTTCTTGTGTGCTCATGAACCTCTCCCTACGGGGTCGAATGCGGATCGGTGACCGATGCCGGTGTGGCCCGGTCAGTCCTTGTCCACCGCGGCGGTCTGGATCAGCACTGGCGCGCTGCGGCGCGTAATCAGCTGGGCCCTGCCTGTCGGAAGCTTCTTGGGTGGGGTGTTGTGCAGGAACGCGCCTTCCTCACGGCCGCAGGAGAAGAGCAGCGCCGGCGTGCCGACCTCCATCATTCGCTTGATGAGCGCATCGCTCATACTGCGCATGGCGCCGGTCGTGTTCCGTACGACGACCACATGCAGTCCGATCTCCGTGCCCATGGACATCAGGTCGAGGATCGGCGCCATCGGGTGCCGCATCGGGCTGCCGGAGATCAGCAGGTCGTAGTCGTCGATGAGAAGGAACAACTTGGGTCCCTTCCACCAGTCCCGCAGGGGCAGGCGGTCGGGGGAGATCTCGGGACCGGGGATCCGCTTGGTCAGCGACTCCGCGACTTCCTTGATCGTTGTCTCCATGGCGTTGACCGCGACCGCGTAGCTGAGCTGATGCTCCTTGGGCACCGCGTCGAAGAGATTGCGCCGCGGGTCGGCGATGATGAACCTCGCCTCGTCGGGGGTGTAACGCTGGATGAGGGACTGGGCGATCACCTTGATCAGGTTGGACTTTCCTGTCTCGGGTTCGCCGAATGCGATCAGATGTGGATGCTGCTCGAAGTCGTGCCAGGCCGGTTCGAGAGCCTTCTCCTCCAGGCCCAGGGAGACGCGCACATCCCGCTCGGGCGCGGCGATCTCGGAGAACGGCAGCAACTCCGGCAGGAGTTTGACCTGCGGAGCCCTTGGACCCTGCCAGGCCGCGGAGATCGCGCCGACGAGCGTCCGGTGCGCATCCGCCAGTTCCTCCGCGCTCTCCACGCCGTCCGTGCGAGGTACTGCCGCCATGAAGTGCAGGCGCTCCCGGGTGAGGCCGCGGCCCGCGACCTTCGGCACGCCCGCCGCCGCCTTGGAGTTGATGTCGGACTCCATCGGCTCGCCCATCCGGAGCTCGAAGCGGGTACCCATGGCGTCGCGCAGCCAGGCGCGGTAGTCCGCCCAGCGGTTGGACGCGATGATCAGGTGTACGCCGTAGGCGAGACCGCGAGAGGCGATCTCCTGAATGGCCGTTTCCAGCTTGTCGAAGTCCTGACGCAGCGTGAACCAGCCGTCGATCACCAGGAACACGTCGCCATAGGGGTCGTCACCGAAGCGACCCTCTCGGCGTGCTTTGCGGTACTCCGCCATGGACTCCACGCCGCCCGCGGGGAAGTCGTTCTCGCGCCGGTCGATCAGTGCCTTGATCTCGTTGACGCTGCGGATCACCCGGTCCACGTCCAGCCGGCCCGCCACGCTCCCGACATGGGGCATCCCACGCAGCGAGGACAGCGAGCCACCGCCGAAGTCAAGGCAGTAGAACTGGATTTCGCGGGGGGTGTGGGTGAGCGCGAGCGCGGTCACCAGCGAGCGCACGAGGGTGGACTTGCCGCTCTGGGTGCCGCCGGCGATGCCGACATGACCGCCCGCGCCCGAGAGGTCCGCCCACAGGTTGTCGCGGAGCTGCTCCAACGGCTTGTCGACCAGGCCGACCGGTACCTGCAGCAGCCCGCGCCCCTGCCAGCCGGCCGGGCAGAGCCCGAGTTCCGGATGGGGGGCCAGCGGAGGCAGCAGCATGTCCAGCGTGGGCGGGGCGCTCAGTGGAGGCAGCCACACCCGGTGGGCGGGGGCCCCCTGGCCCTCCAGTCGGTCCAGGATGATGTCCATCATCGTCTCGGCGCTCTCGCCGTCGGCGGCGTCGGCGGCGTCGGCTGGCTCCGTCTCGGCGCTCTCCAGCACACGCGGAGCGAGGTACTGCGTGGTGAAGGGCACCACCTGCTGCTCGATGACGGCCTGCCGGCGGGTGCGGGTGGTGGCCGAACGGTAGGTGCCCGACACATAGGCCGCGCGGAATCGCTCCAGGGTGGAGGTGTCGGTCTTGAGGTAGCCGTGGCCGGGCGCCGACGGCAGCGTGTACGCGTCGGGCACGCCCAGCACGGCACGGGATTCGTTGGCCGAGAACGTGCGCAGACCGATCCGGTAGGACAGGTGCGACTGGAGAGCGTGGATACGCCCTTCCTCCAGCCGCTGCGAGGCAAGCAGCAGATGCACGGCGAGGGACCGGCCGAGCCGGCCGATCATCACGAATGTCTCGATGAACTCACGTTTCTGCGAGAGCAGTTCGGAGAACTCGTCGACGACGACGAACAGTGATGGCAGCGGATCGAGAGCGGCGCCCGCCGTACGGGCCTTTTCGTAGTCGTGCACCGAGCTGAAGTTGCCCGCCGCCCGCAGCAGTTCCTGCCGGCGCGTCATCTCGCTCTGCAGTGCCTCTTGCATGCGGTCCACCAGCGGGAGCTCGTCCGCGAGATTGGTGATGACAGCCGAGGTGTGCGGCAGCCGCTCCATTCCGAGGAAGGTGGCTCCGCCCTTGAAGTCGACCAGGACGAAGTTCAGCGCCTCGGAGGAATGGGTGACGGCGAGGCCCAGGACCAGCGTACGCAGCAGCTCGGACTTGCCGGAACCGGTCGCACCGATCAGGATTCCGTGCGGCCCCATTCCGCCGCGCGCCGCCTCCTTGATGTCCAGATCGACGGGGACGCCGCTCTCCGAAATGCCGATCGGAATACGCAGCTGATCCCAGGTGGAGCGGGGCCGCCAGGTGATCTGAGGATCCAGCTTCTTGACGTCACCGACGCCGAGCATGGTGGGCAGTTCGAAGTCGGACAGCGTCGGCTCGGACTTCTCGCTGGACTCCCCTGCTCGGTACGGGGAGATCAGGCGAGCCAGCTTGCCCGACACAGCCGGGTTGAGGTTGTCGGGGCGGCACACCAGCGTGTACTCGTCGGCCCCCGACTCCGTCCGCGTGACCTGCTCCACCTTGTCCTCGGTCACCTGCAGGCGCAGCACGAACTTGTTGTTGCGCCGGGGGAGCGAACCGGAAAGATCGAGTACGACCGCGTTGCGATAGCCACTCGTCGCCGCCTGGGCGTTCGGCGGGACCTTGGCGTCGTCCACCACGATCACGAGATACGGCTCGTTGGCGGAGACCTCCGAGTCGGCCTCGTACCGGCCGCGCTCACCCAGCTCCTCGCCGCCGAGCAACTCCTCCAGCTTCTCCCACTCCTGAGCGACCATCCGCACCGGACCGGCGGCGTCTGTCTGCTTGGGATGCTGGCAGTGCGGCAGCCACTTCACCCACTCCCACTCCTCGGTCGCGGCCCCCGGCGCGGCGAGGACCGCGATCCGTACGTCCTCGGGGGAGTGGAAAGTCGCCAGCGACGCCAGTACGGAGCGTGTCAGTCCGCGGATCGCGTCCTGGTCGCCATCCATCAGTATGTGGGCGAAGCCCGGCAGATAGATGGAGATCGGCGTCTCGGGGACGGCCGAGTACGCTTCGATGAACCGGCGCAGCGCATGCGACGCCACCGGTTCCAGGTCCTCCACCGGAGCCGTCTCCGGGGCCTTGATCGACACGGCGAGTCCCTGCCGGCCGGTGCCGATGCGCACCTCGCCGAAGTCCGGGTGGGTGGAACGACGCTCCCAGAGCCGCTTGCTGAGGGCCGCCGACCACAGTCCGGCCGGTTCGGGGTGCTGCCACAGCAGATGCCGACGCTGCTGGTCGGCCACCTTGCGGACCTTTCGGCGCTCCTGGGCCAGATACCGCAGATAGCCGCGGCGTTCACCGCGGAGTTTGCGCTTGCGCTCGGCCCCCGGCCGCATCAGGTTCATGACCAGCATCAGAAGCATGGACACGGCCATCGTGCCCATCATCACGTACCGGATCACGGAACTGATTCCTGGTACGAGGAACATCATCGACATGGCCACGCTTGAGGTGAGCATCGGCAGGATGCCGAGCACCCCCATGAAACCCTGACTCTCCAGATCCGGCAGCGGCGGTGGAGCCTGCATACTCAGCTCACCGCTTGGCAGCTCCGGAGCGGAGCGCCGCGCGGGGCGGCGGAACAGCACGGTCGACACCCTTGCCTCCCAACTGGTTCGTGCTTGCGAGCAGGACGCAGCCGCGATGGCCCAGGTCCCTTCGGATCAGTCCACGGACCCCAGGCCGAGAAGTTCAGTCCCGAATGGGCCGAGCCAGGATTGAACCCGCTGCGGGAGCGGGTCGTGCAGTGCGACGTGAACAGCCATGTGACCAACGAACTGTGCCGATTGATGCTTGTGACGCCCACGTCGTCACTCGAGGTCGCGGTGCCCTCGGACGTCCCGCTGTACGACCTCCTCCCGGCGCTGCTCATCTACGCGGGCCCGGACCTTGCGGACGCAGGAGGGGAACACGACGGCTGGGTGCTCCAACGGTTCGGTGAGCCCCCTTTCGACGAAGAGCGGACGCTCGCCGCACTCTCCCTGCGTGACGGAGAGACCGTGTATCTACGGCCAAGGGCGGCGGAGCTGCCCGCCCTCGACTTCGACGACCTGATCACCGGTGTGGCCGAGGGGACAGGCAGACGTCCCGACCGCTGGCGGGACGCCATGACCGGCAGGCTCTTTCTCGGCCTGGCCGCCGGCGCACTGCTGACCGGATTCCTCGTCCTTCTCCAGGACGGCCACCCACTTGCCCGAGCGGCCGCGGCGGGCACGGTGGCGTTCCTCCTGATGGCCACCGGCGCCGTCCTCGCCCGCGCGGCCAAGGACCAGGCGGCCGGGGCGATGCTGGGGCTCGCCGCGGTTCCGTACGCAGGACTTACCGGATACCTGCTCACCGCTCGCCCGGGCGTGGAGAAGATCTTGCCGGAGCAGGTACTCGCGGCAGGCGGTGCCTCGCTGGTGGCGGTCGTGCTGGCCCTGGTCGCCATCTCGGTGACCATGCCGGCCTTCGCCGCCGCCCTGGTGGGTACGGGGGCACTGGCCCTGGGCGGGCTTCTGTCCGCGCTCGCCGATGCCAAGTGGTTCGAGGCCGCGGCGGTGGTGCTGGTCGCCGCGCTCGTCTTCAACGTCACCGTGCCGATGACGTCCTTCCGCATGGCGGACCTGCGCATGCAACCCCTGCCGTCCGACGCGGACGAACTGCAGGAGGACGTCGAGCCACTGCGCGCAAAGGGGCTGATGGACCGTGCGGTCGTCGCCGACCACTGCATGACCGCGCTCTTCACCGCGGTCGGACTGGTGTGCACGGCGTCGCTGCTGGTACTGGCCCCCGTCGTCGGCTGGGCCACGACCGGCCTGTCCGTCGCCGCGTGCGCCGCGCTTCTGCTGCGTAGCCGGGTCGTCATCAGTGCCCGGCAGCGTATGGCGCTGCTCGTACCCGGAACGGTAGGACTGCTGATCCTGGTCCTGCGGCTGTCCGGCGACATGCCGCTGGCCTACCGGCTTCCCCTGGTGGTCGCCTCCCTGGTCGTCGCGGCCGGGCTGTGCGTGATCGGAGCCAGGATGCTGCCCGGCCGACGGCTGCTCCCGTACTGGGGACGGGCAGCCGAGATCTCCGAACTGCTGGTGGGCGTCTCGATGCTGCCACTCGTCCTGGGCGTCCTGGACGCGTACTCCTGGGCGCGCAATCTGATGGCCTGACCAGGTGGAGCCCTCATCGCCTCACAACTCCAAGGGAGGTAGCTTCAGATGCATACGCGGCGAGACCAGGTCCAGGCGCACCTCTTCACTCTGAGCAGGGTCACCGGTGGACTGATCCGGGCGGAGCCGGACGCCGCCGAGACCCCGATGCGCCGCTTCACCATCGGCGCGGTCGCGGGCACCGCGATCGGCCTCGTCAGCCTGGGCGGCATGGTGGCCTTCGGGCTCATCTCGCCAGGTGTCACCAATTCCTTCAAGAAGCAGGGCACGATCGTGGTGGAGAAGGAGACGGGTACCCGGTACATCTTTCTGGACGGTGCCCTGCATCCGGTGCTCAACCAGGCATCGGTACTTCTTGTCAGTGGTAAGCCCGTCACTCAGAGGAAGGGCGGGCTGTTCGGGCGTGCCGCGGGCATTCAGACCATTTCCAGCAAGTCCCTCAAGGGGGTGCCCAAAGGCTCGCCGATCGGGATCGTCGGCGCGCCCGACAATCTGCCCGATGCCAAGGCACTGGACCGCGGTTCCTGGACGGTCTGTTCCGCCACCACCCGCTCGCAGGACGGCACCGAGCAGAAGTCGGTCACCGCCTATCTGGGCGGAGCCGGCAAAGGCGTCACCGAACTCGACGACCAGCAGTCCCTGCTCGTCACATCGGATGACGGGACGTCCCACCTCGCCTGGCTGGACCGCCGGCTCAAGATTCCCTCAAGCCCGGTACTGACCGCACTCGGCTATGCCGGAGCCGCCTCCTTCGAGGTCAAGGCGTCCTGGCTCAATTCGCTTCCGGCGGGCGCCGACCTCAAGGGCCCGGACGTACCGGGGCGTGGCACGGCGGGACCGCCGGTCGGCGGTGCCGCGACCAGGGTCGGACAGGTCTTCCGGGACCCGAGCGGATCGTTCTTCCTGCTGCTGAAGGATGGTCTCTCACCGCTCAGTAAGACGGAGGCCGCGCTGGTTCTCGCCGACCCCCAGACGGCTCTGGCCTATCCGAATGCGCAGGTGCTCCCCACCGAGGTCGGTACGTCGGCGGTCGCCGGCGCCGCCAGATCGGCCCGGGAGCCGACCGGAACGCAACACCCCGCACAGCCCCCCACGGCGGTGACCAACGAGGGTGGCGCAACGCGCGTGCCCTGTTTCCGGGTCACGCCGGGAACAGCCGGGGAGAGCGCCAAGCTGCGGATCGCCTTCCGCGACAGCGCACCGGCCAAGGCTGCCGCCCAGACCGCCGGCCTGCCGCGTCCCGCCGTTCCGGGAAGCTCCCAGGTCGCGGACCGCGTGGTCGTCGCCCCAGGCGGCGGCGTGCTGGTTCGGCAGGAGGCTCCGGCGGGCGAGGCGGAACCGAGGATCTACCTCATCACCGACCTGGGCGTGAAGTACGCGCTCACCGCAGACGTGGCGGGGAAGCTGGGCTACGACGCCGCCGGCGCCGTGACCATCCCGTCCACAGTGCTCGACCTCGTTCCCACAGGCCCGGCACTCGACCCCGAAGCGGCCAGGCAGCCGCTCGCGGTGAACCCGTGAGATCGAAGAAGCCCCGTGCCGCACGGTTGGCGCATCGCAGGACCGAAGCCGAACACCATTGAGGAGAAACCCATGTCGGAACCGATTGCCCAGAACTTCGAGGGAATGCGCGCGGGAATCAGCGCAGTCATCAACTGCTGGGAAGGAGTCGAAGCCATCCTCAAGAAGGCGGACACCGACGCCGAAACCATGCTCGCCTCCTGGGAGGGGTCCTCGGCAGTTGCCTTCAGGAACCTCTTCGAGGAGTGGAAGAGGGTGATGTACCTCGCGAACGAGCGCCTCAAGGACCTGGACGAGGTACTCAAGGACGTCCTCGACGAGCAGGTCGCGAAGGAAGGCGACCGGGCTCAGCTAATGAAGCAGCTCGAGTTCAACAAGCGGCTCGGGTGACAGTCCAACACACCTGAATGACCGAGTATTTCCCGAGGGGAGACACGTATGACCACTCCAGAAAATCCAGTCGACGCGGCGTTGGATTCGGTGTTCGAGCCGCTCGCCGACATGGCACGTGCCTACACGTATGAGGTCCGGCCGATCCTCGACGGATTGGACCAACTCGGCGCGGTCACGGACGACGTGGAGCAGTCCGTCGCCACCTTGAAGACCAACGTCGAGCTGAACTTCGAAGGCTGGGCGGGGGAGAGCAAGGCGGAGTTCACCCGAGTCCACCAGGAGACGACCGCGCATCTCCTGGCCATCTCAAATTGGCTGCTCGAAATGAAGCAGAGGGTCGGTGTGCTCATCCAGCAAGTGGAAGACGAGGACAATGGGACGGCGCAGCGCCTGAGCCAGTGATCGCCGGTGCACGAATGCGCTCATCGCCGTCTGAACTAATGGCCGGTGTCGTTCGTGTCACCACATGCCAGAACAGAAGGCGCCCGCGGCAGACATTCCCCACACTTCCCCGTCCAGCTGCGGGCGCATTGATCCGGAACCGATACGACTACCGCAAGGGGATTGAAGTGGCCACACCTTCAGGTTCAATCAGTCAGAACTTCGAGAACACCTCCATTGCGCTCCAGGAGATCGAAACGTCTGTGGAGAACCTCAACCTGATCGTCACCAACATCAGTACGCAGATGGACAACGCCGGTTTCCAGGGCGACGCCAAGCTCGCCCTCGACGACGCCGCCGTCGAGCTCCAGGCCGCTCTGCGGCGCGAGATCGCCAGCCTCCAGGACTACGGCCAGAGGGCGAAGGCGGAGGTGGAGGCTCAGGCGGAGGCCGAGCGGAACCGCGCCGCCATGGTGGATGGTATGGGCTCCCCGATACAGAGTCCCACTTACTGACCCGGCTCCTCGCCGCAGCAGCGACCGGCCCAGGGGCCGGATCGCGCCCTGACATCGACCCAAGCAGTTGCAGACACCGCCGAACCAAGGAGCTCACATGCCAGCGTCAGGTTACTCGTACTCAACGGACGACGTCCGGGACGGCGCCACGATCCTCCGTAACCATCACACAGCGTTCCTGGACGAGATCAACAGGCTGGAAACCGCGGTTCTCGAGGCGACGGGGGGCTGGCAGGGAGCGGCAGGGGACGCTTTCCGCCTCACCACATCGAACATCAAGAAGAGCCTCGAGACCGTGGCCACGGGGATAGAGACGACATCGCAGACCCTCACGCAGCTGGCCGCAGACGTCGAGGAGGGGGACAGCGAGAGCGCGGGGCGCCTCAGGGGCATGGGGCGCTAGAGCCGGCCCCTGGCGTGACGGGAGCGCTGCCGCTCCAGGGTGGGCCCCGCGGCGCCATCGCCATCGCGGGGCCCACATCGTTGTGATCGCCGATACCGCCCCCGAGGGAGGGTCTTGATGGCAGGAAAACGCACCGCAGCGGATCCGGCGGAGGTCATCGCTTACGGAGAATTCCTGCGGGACATCGCGGAACCAGAGGGAAAGGACGCCGCCGGACTCAGCGGCGTCATCGAACTCCTCCGGCCGTTGTCCGTGCCCGTACCCGACTCCGCGTACCTGCCGAGTGGAGAAGCGTTCGCCAGGGAACTCAACGGCAACCTGGAGCGGCTGCTCCGCGCTCTCGGGGAGACAGGGACCGATTGCCGTCTCCTGGGGGAGGCGGTGGCGCAGGCCGGCCGGTCCTTCCGCGATGCGGAGGAAGCCAGGAGCGCCAAGGTCGCGAGCCTGGGGTCGGGCATCCCCGTGCTCCGCGCGGCAGGCGCGTCACCCCTCGGCGGGTCGACGGAACAGACCGCCGCCGAAACTCCGCCCGAGGCGGACGGCCCGGCACAGAAGTGAGAACCGGGGGAAGAGAGGGGGACCGGTCATGACTGCGGACCCGGTCGTGAGCGCGGCTCAGAGCGGTGGCGTGGCGCAACTGCAGAACCTATTGGAAGCACTGGGCAAAGCGGACGCGGAAGCCTACTTCTCCGCCGCGGATGCCCTGGATCGCGCCGCCACGCTGCTCTCGGCGACCGCCGAACAGATCGAGGAGCGGAGCGAGCGCATCTTCCGCGGCGCGGGCGGAGCCGAATGCTGGGAAGGACAGGCGGCACGGGCCACCGAGGAGCTCGCCGCCTCGCTCGTGGTGCGCCTGCGGGGACTCGCCGGACTCGCCGATTCCTGGGCGACCGAAGCGGGTTCCGCCGGCGAAGCCATCAACAGCGCTGCCCATGAGGTGAACGACGTGATCAGGAACGCCTCAAAGACGTAACGGACGAGGGCACATCACATGCGAAACCTCGCCCGTGCGTCACATGCGAAACCTCGCCCGTGCGTCCGGCTGCACAGGCGGGTCGACGACAGACGAGGAGGTGGAAGATGGCCGGCAGGCATCTGGATGTCGTGTTGACGCCCGAACAGGCGTTGAGGATCACGCCGATCGTGGCCGAGGTCGTCGCGGGATTGAACAGAAGGCTCGACTACCAGCGCTGGCAGCTCAGCGGAAAAGGGGACGGCGCGGACCTCACACGCGCTCGGGAGGAGCGCGGTCAGGACCCGAGACGCTCCCTGCTCGACGACGAACGGCCCGTCAGCTCCGTGACCACAGAGCACGACGGTGTCCTGGGCCGTGACCGCGGCGCGGGAACCGTCCTGAGCGGAGTGGGGGCAGGAGGCGGTCCGGCCACAGCCGCGGAGCTGCGGCAGGGAGCGCTGCTCCCGTCCGGACAGCAGCCGTCGACAGCGCCCTTCGGGTTGCCGGGAGGTCCCACCGTCGGAGTCGCCGGCGTGACCGCCGGTGCCGGCCTCGGAGGCATGGGCATGGGCATGGGCATGGGCGGCGCCTCGGGCGGATCCCGCAGTGGCCGGTCCGCTTCCAGGATTCTCGGCAAGGCTGACCCCGACGTATGGGGAAGTGGCGCCCAGGACGCCTGGGAGGAAGGCCGGGACAGGAGTGAAGGCACGACCCTGGCAAGCGGCGAGGCGCGTGGCCGGACCCGCGGAAGGAGCATGGGCGCGGGTGACTCCGGGGGCGGCGGCCCGCCCGGAGGGGTTCTCGGCCGGCGTTGACGAACGGGCGCGCCTCCTCGACAGGAACGTGTGAACCGCTCCCGCCGAAGTCCCGTGATCCGATGCAGAACCCCTTCAGAAGACCGACAAGGAGACACCGTGTCAAACGATGTGACTGCCGCAAATGTGGCGCAGATGCAGCAGGGCCTCGAACTGGTCGGCCAGACGCTCGAAGTGTGTGCGTCGACCCAGACCAACACCGAGCAGAACGTCGAGCAGCTGATGCAGCACTGGGACGCGGGATCGCGGGAGACGTTCACGCGGGTCATGGCCAAGTTCTCGGAGCGCGTGATCGCCATCCGTGGCCAGCTGGACACGGTTCAGAGCCAGTTGCAGGACACCCTCCAGCTCCAGATTCAGACCGAGGAGACGGCGCAGGACAGCATGAGTGGACTCCAGCAGCTGCTCGAGGGCTAGCCGTCGGGCGCTCGGGCTGCCCTGGCAACTCCGGGGCCGGCGTCCGATCGAGGACAACCCTCACAACCCTGAGATCGCAGAGAACAAGGAGAGACAAGACATGGCCGTGGATGGTTTCCGGGGCAATCCGGAGCAGATGAAGCAGATGGTCGAACTGATGGTCCAGTGTGGCAATACGTTCGGTCAGGCACTCGATCGGCTGGAGCAGGAGATCCAGCCCACTCTGTCCGAGTGGGAAGGCGAGTCGAAGAACGTCTACATCGAGTGCCAGAAGAACTGGGACGCCCTGGCCAAGGAGCTTCAGCAGTTCCTTCTCAAGGCGGCCGAAGGCGTGGAGGGTGTCGCGAACGTCTACCGCCAGCAGGACGTACAGGCTGCGGCGGGCTTCGGCGCCTGACGAGGGCGCTGTCCGTTCCCACACGACGCCACGCTTCGCGACCCGCTGGAATCGGGTCGCGAAGCGGGCGCGACCAAGAGGGGTGATGCCTCGTGTCGGAAGACGGCGCGAGCACGATCAGCGTACAGCCGGCCGATGTCGCCGCGTTCGGGAAGTTCCTTCAGGAATGTGCCGGTGAGGGCAGTGACGCCGTGCCGGGAATCACGTCCATCACCAGTCTTCTGGGAACGCTCGGCATCAGCCCGGGAGACCCCGCGGTGATCCCGCATGTCGATGAGCTGACGGCTACCTTCGCGGCGGTCGTCCAAACGCTGGCCGAAGCGCTCATGCTGTTCGCCAAGGGTATCGGCGAAATCGGCAGCCAACTCGTCACCGTCGCGGGCGAATACGCGTCGGCGGAAGAGCTGGCGCAGGCCGATGTGGAAGATCTCGGTGCCCTGCTGGCGGCCACCGATGAGTTCATGAAGGAGTCGGGGGGCAATGTGGCGACGCTCCGCGATCTGACCAATCAGCTCGCGGAGCAGGGTGGTGCCGCCGACGGGGACCAGACGGGCCCCGCGGCCACTCCCGCGAACTAGCCGGGAAGGACGGCATACATCGTGGCGACAGAGACAACGAAGTCGGCCATCACGGCCGAAGGAGCGGCGGACGCCATCCTGGCTCTGCAGAAGGTCATCGCCGCCATCAGCGCTTCGGATCCGGACAGCTTCTACAGATCCGCGGACACCCTTGAACAAGTGGCCGCCAAGCTGGACGAGTTGTCCACCGGAATCGGAGACAGGGCGAAGATCCTGTTCATGGGCGGCGCAGACGGTGGCCGCTGGGAAGGTGACGGCGCCGCTGCCTGCGCCCGGATCGTGGGCCAGTTCAACGCGTTCCTCATGGAGGTCCTCGCGACCATACGCCAGTGGCCCGGACCGGTCCGGGCCGCCGGCGAATCCCTCCAGCGGACGTGGTACGAGGTCGACGCCGTCCTCGCCAAGCACTCCGGAACCGCGACGACTCCAGTGGAGAGCACCCCAGGCGGCGAGACGACCTCCTGAGGTCAGTCACAACCTTCGACGAGATGAGGAGGTGGCCACGACATGGCCGCTCTACCAGAGCGCACCCTGACTCCGGAGCAGGCCGTCTCGGCTGCCGGTGAGATGTCCGGAGTGATCGAGAAGCTCGGCACCGACTACGCGTATCACCGGGGATATCTGGGGGACGCCAGCGTGCCGATCTACGCACTCCCCATGCTGGGATCCGGGAACGGCGCCGGTGGGAATCCGGGTACTCTGCCGGCGCAGGCGGTGCCCGCGGCGCCTCCTGGTTTCGCGTACGACGAGAGTGGGCAGCTCGTGCGCACGAGTTCGGATGCCGGCGGTCCGTCGGCGACGCCCCCGGTGTTGGACGGTGTCAGTCTGCCGGCGACGCCCGCGGTGTTGGACGGTGTCAGTCTGCCGACGACGCCCGCGGTGCTGGACGGCGCCAGTCTGCCGGAGGTGCCCGCGGCGCCTCCTGGTTTCGCGTACGACGAGAGTGGGCAGCTCGTGCGCACGAGTTCGGATGCCGGCGGCCTACCGTACGAGGGGCGGCCCGTTGACGGGCTCAGCGTGCCGGCCACGCGCATCGACGGCCTCGACGGTTCCGCCGCCAACCCTTCGACGCGGCTCAGCGGTTTCCAGGCGCCCTCGCCCCAGACGGTGGGCGACGGCTCGTTCGGGATCCCCGGGCTTTCCCCCTCCGGGGCGCGCATCGCACCGGCGCCCCTGCCCACTTCAGGCCAGCCGACCACCTTGGGCCTGCCGGGGTTCCCCAGCTACAGCATCGGCGGAGCAGACCCGGCCACGGCCCTGAGTGGTAAGTCCGCGACTCCCATCAGGTTCGGTGGCGGTGGAGGAGGAGGGGTCGGCGGCGGCAGCCTCAGCGTCCCTTCCACCGCAGGCCTCTCCGCCCTGGGGTCTGGGGGTACTGCACCCAGCGGTGGAAGCGCCCCGGCAGCGGCGGATCCCACGAACCTGTCGGGGGGTGCCGCTCGCCCAGCGGGGCGGCTTGCCGCACCGAGCGGTGGAGGCGCGGCCGGGCTCGCTGGAGGAGCCCCCATGATGCCCATGACGCCCATGGGAGGCGGTGGGGGAGCAGCACCCCCACAGCAGGGCCAGGAGGAACAGAGCTCGAGCAAGGAGTGGCTGCAGGAGGACCAGTCGGTGTGGGGCGGTGAGGGGGACGGGGCGTCACCGAAGACGCTCGGCCGTCACTGACACTTCACTGATGGTGACGCGACGCCCAGGCGCCGTTGAGTAGTCCGAACGACTCGGAGGGCCGACCCCGCATTGCTGGGGGTCGGCCCTCCGAACGTGGGTGAACCGCCTTCTCCACAGCTCCGTGCCAACGCTCGAAGTCACTTTCAGCCACGGAGGCGGACATGATCGATCCGGCGAACGAAGCCCGGCTGCAGGAGATCCTCAGCAGTTTCGAGAAGAAGCGCGACGCGATTCTGGCAGCCCAGGAAGGGCTGAAGAACGCGTCGGAGACGGTTCGGTCGGAGAGCAAGCTCGTGAGCGCGACCGTGAGTGTCCAGGGCGAACTCACCTCGCTCACCTTTCACAACACCAAGTACAAGCAGATGTCGATGAACGAACTGGGCAAGGTCGTCCTGGCGACCGTGCGTGAGGCGCATGAGCGGGCGCGGGCCCAGGCCATGGGCGCCATCGCACCCGCCCTGGCGGTGGACACCGACGCACCGGGCGGCATCAGCCCCTGGGACATGCTGCCCGGCGGTCTGGGCGGTGCCAACGGCGAGCTGATGCAGATGATCAAGGGCGGTTTCGAGCAGGCCATGGCGGGCCTCGCCGCCGGCGTCGACGACGTGCCGGCCACCCCCGCCGCCACAGGCGGTCAGCGGAGTGCGGCGGCGAAAAAGGTACCCGGGAAGAGGCGCAGCCCCGCGCGCTCGCTGGACGACGAAAACTGATCCCCCCAGGACGGGAACCGGCCGCCCGACGCACCCCCGGAAGGATTGATGGCGGATGAGTACAGCACCCGAGGCATCCGAGCCCAAGGGCCCCAACGACCCCATAACTCTCAACGGCGACAGTGGCGAGATCGTCGTCGTCCCTTCGCAGATCAAGCCCTACGGCATGCGGCTCGGGGATCTCAGCAAGGAGGGAATGGCGCGGACATACAGCCTTGAGGGTGAAACCGGAGGGGCGCTGGGAGACGGAGGCGACGAGGCGAGCATTGCTCTCGACGCCTGGTACGTCCAGGGTCGTAAGGACCTGATAGCCGGACTGAAGGGCCTGGTCGAGGGCGTCTCGGCGTACTCGGAAGGCGTCGAGATGATGGCCCAGTCCGCCACCGAGGCCGAAGACAATGCCCAGACCAATATGGATGCGTTGAAAAAGGCCATCGAGTAACGCGTCGGGCGTCCGCCGGGCGTTCTGTCCGGCCAGGGGTCCCGGCCCCCATGCCTTCACCCTCCCCGCATCCTCCACACCCCGCCTTCCCCTCGTCCCTTCTCGACATTCGCCCTTGCGTGCGATGGAGGTCCTCTCATGTCTTCCGGTTTCCTCGGCAGCAGCAGCTTCGTGTCGCGGTGGGGGTGCTGAGCGTGGGTGACATCGAGGTTCCGGAGTGGGCTGAGGGTCCGTTGGGTGCGCTGGGTGGTCAGGCGTGGCCGCAGTTGAGTGAGTCGGCGTTGGTGGCGGAGTCGCTCGAGTGGGAGGCCGTGGCGGGGTTTGTGCGGGAGTTGGAG
>NZ_JBHUYJ010000123.1:0-22394 GCF_042668715.1 Streptomyces sp. NPDC057271 | reverse complement strand
GCCGGACAGAACAGCGGGAAGACAGCCCAGCAGGGCGTCAGTCAGTGGCAGAGCCACGACCACCGGGACCTGAGTATCAGCATCAATGTCAGTGGCCCCCGGTAGGTTCTCGGACGTACAAGAGATCGCCTACCGGAGGTTGTTGACGTGACCGACACCGACATGCTGCCCGAGTCCTGGCGCGGCGTCCTCGGCGAAGAGCTGCAGAAGCCGTACTTCAAGCAGCTGACCGAGTTCGTCGAGGAGGAGCGGGCCAAGGGGCCGGTCTACCCGCCGCGGGACGAGGTGTTCGCCGCCCTGGCGGCGACTCCGTACGACAAGGTGAAGGTCCTGGTCCTCGGCCAGGACCCCTACCACGGCGAGGGGCAGGGGCACGGCCTCTGCTTCTCGGTCCGTCCCGGTGTCAGGACGCCGCCCTCCCTCCGGAACATCTACAAGGAGATGCAGGAGGAGCTCGGCCACCCGGTGCCGGACAACGGCTATCTGATGCCCTGGGCCGAGCAGGGCGTCCTGCTGCTCAACGCGGTCCTCACCGTCCGGGCCGGCGAGGCGAACTCGCACAAGGGCCAGGGCTGGGAGAAGTTCACGGACGCGGTGATCGGCGCGGTGGCCTCCCGGCCGGACCCGGCGGTCTTCGTGCTCTGGGGGAACTACGCGCAGAAGAAGCTTCCGCTCATCGACGAGCAGCGTCATGTCGTCGTCAAGGGCGCGCACCCCTCGCCGCTGTCGGCGAAGAAGTTCTTCGGATCCCGTCCCTTCACGCAGATCGACGAGGCGATCGCGGCGCAGGGTCACGAGCCGATCGACTGGCGGATCCCGAACCTCGGCTGACGGCGTTGAGCCCGCCCGGCTGACAGGCTCGGGGTGCCACCCGAGCCTGTGCCGGATCGGGGGCCGAGACGGTTAGCGTCGGAGCCCCTGGACGGAGAGCGTGTGGAGGCCGCAGTGACCGAGCAGCAGCAGGCGCGGGACGACGGCGTCATGACCCGGATCGGGCAGGCGACGATGCTGCTCCACGGCGGGGACCGCGAGGAGGCCCGCAACCGGTTCGTGGAGCTGTGGGCGCAGCTCGGCCCCGACGGCGACCCCCTGCAGCGATGCACGCTCGCGCACTACATGGCGGACGCGCAGGACGACCCGGACGCCGAGCTGGCCTGGGATCTGCGCGCCCTGCTGGCGGCCGAGGCGCTGAGCGAGGAGCGGCCGGCCGCGCCCGACGCGGCGGCCGCGCTCCGTGCGCTGTACCCCTCGCTCCATCTGAACCTGGCCGCCGACTATCTCAAGCTCCAGCAGCCCGAAGCGGCGCGGATCCATCTGGACCGGGCCCGCGCGGCCTCGGACGCCCTGGACGACGACGGCTACGGCAACGGGGTCCGCGCCGCGATCGACCGCCTGGAGGTACGGCTCCGCTCGCGGTAGGAGCCCTGCGACGCGCGCCGCTATCCCGTCTCAGCGCGCGTACACGTCCTTGCAGATCTTCGACTGCACGCTCTCGGGATGCCAGCCCCCGTACTGTGCGCCGAGCCGGCACACATCGGCCCGTGAGCGGGGCGGCTCAGGCACCTCGGGCGGCCGGGGCGGCTTGGCCCGTCTCTGTTCCCGTGGCGCGGACGGCTGCCGCTGTGAGGTGCCCGTGCCCTTCCGTACGCGGGTCCCGTTCTGCTCCCCCGACTCCCTGGGGTTCCCCGGCGTCGCCCGGGGGGACGGCGGGGGAGCGGGAAGCGCGGCCTCCAGGGCCTCGCGGGCCGGACCCTCGACGATCTGCGGAGCGACCCCCACGTGCGGGGCCGGGCTGCCCGACTCCGGGGGCGGCGGGGGCGAGGCGGGCGGCGGAGCGACCGAGACGCAGCCGGAGAGCGCGGCGATCGCCGCCCCGACCAGGAACCTCGCTGTGGTTCTCGTTGCATGCACCCCCGCCACTCTGCTGGCCGGACGGTGATCTTCGCGCCCCTACCGGCGGGGAATGACCCGTACGGGTGACGCCCACGATCCGGATGACCGACCACGCCCGCCCCTCCGGCCCGCCCCCGAGGTCTTCAGGGGCCGAGCATGCCCCGCAGCAGCTCCTCGAACCCGGTCCGCAGTTCCGCCCGGCCGGGCACGGCGGAGTGGAATGAGCCGGCGGCGCAGGAGAACATCAGCCCCTCGCACCAGGCGATCAGGGAGAGGGCGTGCCGTTCGGGGGCCGGGGAGCCGGCCCCGGCCATCATCGCGATCAGCGGCCCGTGGAACGCCGCCGACCCCGCCGCGTCGAAGAAGGCGCGCAGTTCCGGGCGGCGCGTGGCCTCCAGGGCCAGTTCGTAGCGCGAGACGAGCAGCGCCCGGTGGTCGGTGAGGTACCGGTGCAGGGCCGTCGCCAGCGCGTCCACGAGGGCGTCGAGCCCGCGGCCGGGCTCCGGCATCTCGTGCGGAGCGAGTACGCGCGCCTCCAGCTCGACCTGTCGCCGCACGGCGGTCTCCAGGAGCGCCTGGCGGGTGCGGGCGTGGTTGGAGGTCGACCCCTGGGGGAGTCCGGCGCGCTCGTCCACGGCGCGGTGGGTCAGCCCGCGCATGCCCCGCTCGACGAGCAGTTCGAGCGCAGCGTCGCCGACACGTGTGGTCCGGGAGGCGGCTGAGGCGGTGGTGCGCGCGGTCATGGGGACAACCTACTACCGGTGCGACTACAGCTGTAGTACCGTCGGGGATGCGTCACTACATCTGTAGTTTCCGAGGGGGAGAGCCATGGACCAGCACCGTGCCGTCGTCGTCGGAGCCGGCATCGGCGGCCTCACCGGCGCCGTCGCCCTGCATCAGGCCGGCTGGGACGTCACCGTCCTCGAGCGCGCCGCCGCCCTGACCCCCGTGGGAGCCGGGATCGGCCTCGCCCCCAACTCCCAGCGCGCCCTGGACGTCATCGGCCTCGGCGACCGCGTCCGCGAGCTCTCCGCCTGGCAGGGCGACGGCGGCATGCGCGCCCCCGGCGGCCGCTGGCTCGCCCGTACCAGCGCCAAAGCCGCCGCGGAGCGCTTCGGCGGCCCGCTCGTCCTGCTCCACCGCGCCACCCTCGTCGAGATCCTCGGATCCGCCCTCCCCGACGGTGTCGTACGGACAGGGGCCGCGGCGTCCCTCGTCGACCCCGGCGACGACGGACGGCCCGCCGTCGTCAGGACCGCGACCGGCGAGGACATCGAGGCCGAGCTGGTCGTCGGCGCGGACGGCATCCACTCCACGCTCCGCCGCACCCTCTTCCCCGGCCACCCCGGCCCCGCCTACTCCGGATTCACCACGTGGCGCCTGGTCGTCCCCGCCCCCGACCGGCACTTCGCCCCGCACGAGACCTGGGGCGGCGGCCGCCTCTGGGGCACCCAGCCCCTCAAGGACGGCCGGATCTACGCGTACGCGATGGCCGCCGCCCCGGAAGGCGCGCACGCCCCCGACGACGAGAGGGCCGAACTCCTCCGCCTCTTCGGCGACTGGCACCACCCGGTCCCCGAGATCCTCGCCGCCGTCGAACCGGGCGGCGTGCTGCGGAACGACGTCCACCACCTGATCGACCCGCTGCCCGCCTTCCACCAGGGCCGGGTCGCCCTGCTCGGCGACGCCGCCCACGCCATGCAGCCCACCCTCGGCCAGGGCGGCAACCAGGCCATCGAGGACGCCATCGTCCTCGCCCACCACGTCGCCCCGGGAGACCCGCCGGGCCGCGCCCTCGCCGCGTACACCGCCGACCGGCTGCCGCGCACCACCGCGATCGTCCGCAAGGCCGCCCGCACCGGCCGGCTCACCCTGCTGACCGCCCCACCCGCCGTCGCCCTGCGCGACGCACTCATCGCCGCCGTCTCGCGGTTCGGCCCCGGGCTCGTGCTGCGCGGCTTCGACGGCATCGCCGACTGGCGGCCCCCGCTCGCCGACGAGCGGGCCCGCGTAAGCTGACCAGCGCGAACGGCGGGCCGTACGCCGTCGATGAGAGCACACCAACAAGCGCTAGGGAGACCCCGTGAAGGTCGGCTGCATCGGACTCGGCGACATCGCGCAAAAGGCATATCTCCCCGTCCTCGCCGCCCTCCCCGGGGTCGAACTCCACCTCCAGACACGGACGAAGACCACTCTGGAGCGGGTCGCCGAGATCCACCGCGTACCCGACGACCAGCGCCACGGCGACCTCGACTCCCTGCTCGCCGCCGGGCTGGACGCCGCGTTCGTGCACGCCCCGACGGAAGCGCACCCCGAGATCACCGCCCGGCTCCTCCAGGCCGGCGTACCGACGTACGTCGACAAGCCGCTGGCGTACGAGTACGCCGACTCCGAACGTCTCGTGGAACTCGCCGAGGCGCGCCGGGTGAGCCTGGCCGTCGGCTTCAACCGCAGGCTCGCCCCCGGCTACGCGCAGTGCCTGGACCACCCGCGCGAGCTGATCCTCATGCAGAAGAACCGCGTCGGCATGCCCGAGGACCCGCGCACCCTCGTCCTCGACGACTTCATCCACGTCGTCGACACCCTGCGCTTCCTGCTGCCGGGAGACGTCGAGCACACCGACGTGCGCGCCCGGATCAGGGACGGGCTCATGCACCACGTCGTGCTCCAGCTCTCCGGCGACGGTTTCACCGCCATCGGCATGATGAACCGGATGAACGGCTCCACCGAGGAGATCCTGGAGGTCTCGGGCCAGGGCACCAAGCGTCAGGTCCTCAACCTCGCGGACGTCGTCGACCACAAGGGGCAGCCGACGACCCGCCGGCGCGGGGACTGGGTGTCGGTGGCCCGTCAGCGCGGTGTCGAACAGGCCGTGCTGGCCTTCCTCGACGCGGTACGGGACGGCACGACGCTCAGCGCTCGCGACGCCCTCGCGACCCACGAGCTGTGCGAGCGCGTGGTCCGCGAAGCTCTGACGCAGGCCTCCTGAGGGTCCCCATGCCCTCGGCGGCACAGAGCGCGGCCAGAACGCTCAGGGCGCCGTACAACACCCAGTCGCCGTACCGGACGTAGCCCGTCGTCGCCCGCGCCAGCGGTACGTCGTAGACGGCGGCCGTGCTCCGGTCGGTGCCCAGGGGCGCGCCGACCCGGCTGCCGTCCGGGGTGTACACGGCGCTGACGCCGGTCAGCGTCGCGTGCACCATCGGCCGGCCGGACTCCGCAGCGCGCAGCGCCGCCAGCGAGGCGTGCTGGGCGGGCGCCCAGCTGTTCTGGAAGGTCGACGTCGCCGACTGGGCGACGAGCACGTCGGCGCCGTCGCGGGTCAGCCGGCGGCTCATGTCGGGGAACGCCGACTCGAAGCAGACCAACGGGCCGATCCGCAACGTCGGCCGCCCGTCCTCGGGCGGCAGGGCCATCACCACCGGTTCCGTGCCGCGCCGCCGGTCCTCGCCCGCCGCCTTCCCCACCGAGGTCACCCAGCCGAGGACCGGGCGCGCCGGAATGTACTCGCCGAACGGTACGAGCCGCATCTTGTCGTACCGGTCGCCCGTCGGCCCCTCCGGCCCTATCAGGACACTGCTCTTGAAGATGCCCGGCCGGTCGGCGCGGCGGGCGTCCACATTGACGAGGATCGGCGCGTCCACGGCACGCGACAGGGCGGACAGCCGGGCCGCGAGGTCAGGGCGCGCGGTCAGGTCGGCGCCGACGCTGCTCTCGCCCCAGACGACCAGATCGACGTCCTGGCCGACGAGCTCCCGGGTGAGCTCCTCACCGCGGGCGAACCTCTGCTCGGCGCCGACCGCCCCGTCGTACACCCCCGGCTGGACGACGGCGATCCGCGCCGTGCCCCGCTCAGGCGGTGGTGCGACGCCCCACCAGACCACGCCCACAGTGAGGGCGCACACCACGAGGCCGACCAGGCCCGTCATCCGTACGGCAGTCGTCGACACCACGAGCAGAGCCAGAGCGGTGTTGACCGCCACCACGAGCAGCGAGACCAGCCAGACGCCGCCGACGGAGGCGAGGCGGAGCGCCGGTGAGACCTGCCACTGACTGGCGCCGAGGAGCCCCCAGGGCCCGCCCAAACCCTCCCAGGACCGGGCGAGTTCGATGAGCAGCCAGCCGGAGGGGACGACGAGGATCGCGGCGGCGGCGCGCAGGCCGGAAGGACCGTCCCCGAGCATCGCGCGCACGAGCCATCCCCACGGCAGCCACAGGAGCCCGAGCAGCGCGGCGATGACGAGGATGAAGACGTGCAGGCTCGGCATCAGCCAATGGTGCACGGCGAGCATGAACCCGACGCCGCCCAACCAGCCCTCCAGGGCCGCTCGGCGCGCGGTGGGCGCGGTGCGGAGCAGCAGCAGCCAGGGGACGAGCGCGACATAGGCGAGCCACCACAGCCCGGCCTCCGGGAACGCGAGCGCGGGCAGGGCGCCGGCGACGACAGCGAGGGCGGCGCGGGCGGCGCGGTGCGACGTCACAGGCACCGGATGCGGGCCGGTGCGGGTGCGCCTGCCGGCGCTCCGGCCACTGCCAGTGCCGGCGCCCTGGCCGCTGCCGGTACGGATACCGGTACCGGCGTCGGTGCCCTTGCCACTGCCCTTGCCACTGCCGGTACGGGTACCGGTGCCGGCACCGGTGTCAGCGCCCGTGCCGGTGTCGGCACTGGGGTCGGTGCCGGTGCCGGTGCTCGTGTTCGTGTCGCTGCTGGGCGCGGCCGCGCCGTCGCGACGGCCGAACGGATTCCGCATGCGGCGTCGCCTCCAGGTGTCGCCTCCAGTGTGCGCCGTACGACCGCCGCAGCCGTACGGGCGCCACGGCCGGGCGACCCCTACGGCCGTACGGCGCTCACGGCCGTACGAGCGTGTACGAACCGCGCACGGCACTCAGGGACGGCGCCACTTCTCCTCGACGACCACGGAGCGCAGCCGCCAGCCGGCGTCCGTCCTGGCCAGCGTGAACGCGTAACGGCCGCCGCAGACGAAGTCCTCGCCGGACTCGAAGCGCATCGGGTTCACGTAGTCGGCGCGGACCTCCGCGCTGTCGCCCGGGTAGCCGCCGAGGTCCTGGATCCGGACCCGGCGGTTCACGATGAGGTGCTGGCGCACCGGGAAGAGCCGCATCGTCTCCGCGAGCCAGTCGGCGACCTCGGTCGCGGGGCCCTCGACACCGCCGGAGCCGCGGTAGTCGGCCCGGCCGTCGCGGGTGAACAGCGCCCGGTAGCCCGCCCAGTCGGAGTCGTCCACGGCCACCGCGTAACCGGTGACGAGGTCGTCGATGGCCATCCGGTCCATCACGGTCGCAAGGTCCACGCGCTGAGTCATCGCTTCAGTGTCGGGCAGCGGAGGCGGGGCGCCAAGAGCCGTGCGTCGGAGGCGTGGTCGAATACCGGTCATACTTCTCGGCATGCGTATCGACTTCGATCCCGACCGCAGTGACCGGAACGGTTTCTACCGGCTGCTCACCGCCACCGTCGTACCCCGGCCCATCGCCTGGATCTCCACGACATCGGCCGACGGGACCGACAACCTCGCACCGCACTCCTTCTTCACGATCTCCTCGGTCACGCCGCCGGTGGTGCAGTTCACCTCGGTGGGCCGCAAGGACTCGCTGCGGAACATCGAGGAGACGGGCGCGTTCGTCGTGAACCTTTCCCCCGAGCCGCTCTTCGAGCAGATCAATGCCACGGCGACGGACTTCCCGCGCGGCGTGAGCGAGTTCGACGTGTGCGGGGTGGAGCGCGAGCCGAGCCTGCGGATCAAGCCGCCTCGGGTGGCGTCCTCGCCGGTCGCGCTGGAGTGCGAGCTGCACAGCACGCTGCGGATCGGGGACTCGACCGTCGTCTTCGGGCGGGTGGTGCACGCGGCGGTGGACGAGTCCGTGATGGTGGACGGCCACCCCGAGATCACGCTGATGCGCCCGCTGACCCGGCTCGGCCGGAACGAGTGGGGGACCCTGGGCGGCGTCCGTGAGATCGCCCGGGTGCCGTACGGACCCGAGGCCTGACGAGTCACGGAGCCTCAGGCGGCCTCCCAGCGGTGCGGGCGGCCGCCGCGCCACTCCACCAGGTGCGGATCGTCGAGGATCATGTCGGCGTCCTCGAGCCCCGCTCGGCGCAGGAACTCGACGAGGTCGGTGTCGTTGTGGGCCAGGCCCACGATCTGGCCGCGGACGGTGACGCGCCGCCCCCCGTCGGGGGACGGGCGGTGCACGACGATGGGGGGTTGCCAGGCCATGGTTCCAGGGTGCGACGCGCACCCGAAGATCGCCCGGCGGGGTCGCCGGCCGGGGCGGGCCGACCGGGGTCAGCCGCCGGACTCGCCCGCGTGCGGGCTCAGGGTGTCCGTGCCGACCAGGATGAAGATCAGGATGCCGAGTGCGATCCGGTAGATCACGAACGGCATGAAGCTCTTGGTCGTGATGAACTTCATGAACGAAACTATGTCGACGTGTCCTGAGCGGCTTTGACCTGCTGGTTTCCACCCTTTTCAAGATCGAATAGTAGGGCAGTGGGAGATGGTGCCTTCCAGTGCTCTCTCTCGCTGGCCGCGAAGCGCAGCCACCTGCTTTGCAGCGGATCGGCAATCTCCTGCTCCATGGCCAGGGCGACGTGCGAGTAGAGACCTTCCATGCCGGCGACTTCGCGGCCCATGCGGGTCTCCACGGCGATGCGACTGTGTCGATCTTCGTCCAGCCATTCCTTGCCGCCGTGGCGAAGCAGGTACAGCCGCTTACGGGCGTTCGTGGTAGCGGGGAACCGGCCCCTGACCCGCGGCCAAACTGTCCAACAAGGCACTGACCGCAGTGCGCGCCCCGGTCGCTCACCAGCCCGGATGAGATTTTCGGCAAGGGCAGGATGCATGAGGCCGACTGAGACGACGACGGTGCCCCGGATGAGCTGATCGGCACGTGAAGAGCTGTGCCGCGGTGACCTGCATGCCCTGGCGGTCGCCGGAGGCGCTCCAGCGGTCAGTGCACCCCAGCGGGCGCTGGCCGCGTTTCTGCGTCTGCCCGCCGGGTGATCTCCGCACCGGGGCACCGCTGCTCTGGCACTCGTGCCCGTACGGGGCGGTGTAGCCGGTGGTCGGGTGCACGGTCGCCTCAGGTTGTCGGTGCCGTCGGCTAGCGTGCGAGGTATGCGCTACTTCAATACGGCCGGGCCGTGCGTCCCCACGCGTCACTACATGGTGTCGGCCCAGGAGCGGCTGCCCAGGGCCCGCGGGTACATCGAGCAGGGCCAGTACTTCGTGGTGCACGCGCCACGGCAGACCGGGAAGACGACGGTGCTGGCGGCGATGGCCCGGGAACTGACGGCCTCGGGCCGGTACGCGGCGCTGCACTTCTCGTGCGAGAGCGCGGAGGTGGCCGGGGAGGACTACGGCCAGGCCGAGCTGCTGGTGCTGGAGGCGATTCGGCGGTCCGCGGAGTCCGCTGGGCTTCCTGATGAGCTCGCGCCCCCCGCCTCCTGGCCCGACGCGGTGCCCGGGTCCCGGCTCACGCGGGGGCTGACTGAGTGGGTGCGTAACTGTCCGCGTCCGCTGGTGCTGTTCTTCGACGAGATCGACGCGCTGCGGGGGGAGAGCCTGCGCAGTGTGCTGCGCCAGTTGCGCGATGGCTTCACTGTCAGCCGTGGCGGCTTCCCGCATGCGGTGGTGCTGTGCGGGCTGCGGGATGTGCGTGACTACAAGGCGGCCTCGGGCGGGGATCCGGGGCGCCTTGGTACGTCGAGTCCGTTCAACATCAAGGTGGCGTCGCTGCGGTTGGGCGACTTCACCGAGGCCGAGGTCGCCGAGCTGTACGGGCAGCACACCACGGAGACGGGCCAGGATTTCACGGTGGATGCGCTGGAGCGTGCCTTCAGCTTTACCCAGGGACAGCCGTGGCTGGTCAACGCGCTGGCCCGGGAGGTCGTCGAGGAGATGGGGGTGCCGTCGGACACGCCGATCACGGCCGAGCACATGGAGGAGGCGAAGGAGCGGCTGATCCTGGCGCGTGCGACGCATCTGGACTCGCTGGCCGCCAGGTTGGGCGAGGACCGGGTGCGGCGGGTGATCCAGCCGCTGATCGCGGGCGAACTGCTCCTGCCGACGGACACGTACGACGACGATCTGGCGTACGTGCGCGACCTGGGGCTGGTCGCTCCGGACGCGCCGGTGCGGGTGGCCAATCCGATCTACCAGGAGGTCATTGTCCGGGTCCTGGGAAACAACACGGAGGGCCAGGTCGTCGCCGCCCCGAGCAGCTTCCGGCTGCCGGACGGCCGGATCGACATGGACAAGCTGCTGTGCTCCTTCGCCGAGTTCTGGCGGGAGAACGGCGAGATCCTGGCCACCGCCTCGACCTACCCGGAGGCCGCAGCACAGCTGGTGATGATGGCCTACCTGCACCGGATCGTGAACGGGGCGGGTTTCATCGACCGGGAGTACGGGGTCGGCCGGCGGCGCGTGGACCTGCTGATTCGCCAGCCGTACAC
This sequence comes from Streptomyces sp. NPDC057271, assembly GCF_042668715.1. Classification (NCBI taxonomy): domain Bacteria; kingdom Bacillati; phylum Actinomycetota; class Actinomycetes; order Kitasatosporales; family Streptomycetaceae; genus Streptomyces; species Streptomyces sp. NPDC057271. The sequence continues at coordinate 12,028 of NZ_JBHUYJ010000123.1, read as the reverse complement.
CGCTGCCGACGGTTCGCGGGCGGTGCAACGCGATGCGCTGGAGCTGAAGGTGTGGCGCCAGGGCCGCACCGACCCCCTCGCCGAGGGGCTGGCGCAGTTGGACGACTACCTGGACCGCATGGAGCTGTCCACGGGCACCCTCGTCGTCTTCGACACCCGCCCGCAGGCAGCCCCGGTCCACGAGCGCACCGCCTTCTCGCAGCAGACCACGCCCTCCGGGCGCACCGTCACCCTGCTGCGCGCCTGACGGCCGGGAGACCTCAGGCCAGGAGCGCCCCCGGATCTTCCCTCCCGTGGCCGTGTTCCCGGAGCAGCACGGGTTCGGTGCGGGAGCTGGAGGGGCTCGACAGCCAGAGATGACTCCGCCCTGGCGTCGGCGATACCGGCGCAGGATGGGGCGGCCGGACTTCCGGCTTGTGTGTTACGCCGACGACTTCATCGCGCTCGTGCACGGGACGAAGCCCGAGGAAGAAGCGCTCAAGGCAGAGATCGGCGAGCTGCTGGCGCGCCGCCGAACCACGCGGGTGCAGCGGCGGGGATCAGATCTTCTCCGCGGTTACACGGATGTGGTCGGTGGTGAGCATGGTGATGTCCTCGATGTCGGACGTCAGGATGGTGACGCGGCCCGGCTGGGCGATTGCGGTGGCGCAGAGCATGGCGTCGATGGCGTACTTATGACCGTGCAGCCCGGCCGTGCGCAGCAGGCCGGCGGCGGACTGGGCGAGGGCCTGGGTGACCGGCTCGACTCGCAGCCGGGACAGCGTCCACTTCAGCGCGGCGTAGTTGATGCGGGGATGTAGCACGTGGAGTCTTGGCGATCTTGGAGTCGGTCGCAAAGGGCTCCCGGCCTGCGATTTCTTGCGTGCGCATTTGTGCGGTGTGGCGTTACAGGCGATATCTTGACGCTGAGGTGACCCCGGTGGTGTGGACACTCTGACAATGGATCTTTCGATCCGAGGAAGGGTGTCCTGGTGGGACGTAAGTCTCCGTATCCGGCGGAGTTCAGGAACGACGCGGTCGCGCTCTATCGCGCGGCGGGCGGGAAGCGCACGTACGCGGCGGTCGCGGCAGATGTCGGGGTGACCGGCGAGACGCTGCGGAGCTGGGTGCGCCAGGCCGACGAGCACGCGGGCCGTGCTCATAGCCATGGTGAGCAGAGCGCGCAGAGCCGGGATGAGGAACTGGCCCGGCTGCGCGCGGAGAACGGCCGGCTGCGCAAGGCGGAGAAGGAATGGGAGCTCGAGCGCGAGATCCTGCGCCGGGCAGCGGCGTATTTCGCCAAGGAGATGAAGTGAAGACCCGCCGCTGGGACTTCGTCTCCGCCCACGCCGAGACCTTCGGCGTCCAGCGGATATGCCGGGTCCTTCGGGTCTCGCGCTCGGGCTACTACCGGTGGATCGCCGGCGCGAAGACCCGCCAGGAGCGGCAGGCCGCCGAAATCACGTGACGGGCGCAAGCGTCACATCCTGACCGACACCGAGGGCCTGCTCCTGGAGGTCACCGTGACCACAGCCGATGTGCACGACTCCAAGGCCGCTCCCGCGCTGCTGGAGACATTCATGGACCAGCCGGGCCGGCTGCTGAGACTGGTGTGGGTCGACAGCGCCTACCAGGGCCCGGCCCTGGCCAAGGCGTTCGCCCGGCACGGAGTGCGGATCGAGGTCGTGCGCCGATCCGACGGACACCGCGGATTTGTCGTGCTGGCCCGCAGGTGGGTGGTGGAGCGAACGCTGAGCTGGCTCTCCCGCTCACGCCGCCTCAACCGCGACCACGAACGCCGCCTCGACCATCACGCCCAGATGGTGTGGTGGGCCGCTGTGATCAGGCTGTCCCGGCGCCTGGCCGCGGACGCTCCGCGCTGGCCGGAGAAGCGTCCCGGCCGACTGCCCCGGGCGCGGGCATGAACCGTCCGTCCTTCGCCCGCACCAGCCAGCCCCGCTTTTCCAGCACATAGGCACGGTGCCGGATCTTCTCCACCTCGTTCTTGATCTCCGCTTCCCGGCCCACCGCCCGCGTCAGCTCCACTCCGTTCACCGGCCCCGAGGCAGCCACCACCGCGGCGAACACCTCCCGATACAGGCCGCTGAGCACCTCTTCACCCATGCCCGACCACCGCACCGGAGGCCTCTCGCCATGCCCCGCGCCGGGGCCGCTCGATCCCACGGCGGCAGCCATCTCACCACCAGACGGCACGGAAACCGGCGTAATCACGGGGCTCTCCTCGGCCAGCACCGACACGAGCTCCTCACGCCCCACCCGGGCCCGCTCGACTCGCTCCCGCGCGGCATCCACCTCCGCCTGAGCCTGCTCCAGGACCTCCGTCCAGGACTCCAGATCCTGCCTCGCCCGCGCCTCACGCTGTTCCATCAACCCCAACACAGACGGCATCGCACCCTCCTCGGTCCACAACAAGCCGTCCGCCGCCGGTCGACCGCGCCCGGCCGGGCAGCAAGCACCACCTGATCGTCGACCGGCACGGCACACCTCTCGCCGTCTCGCTGACCGGCGGTAACAGGCACGATGTCACCCAGCTGACGCCCCTGCTGGACACGATCCCCCGCATCCGAGGACTGCGCGGGAGACCGCGGCACCGGCCGGGGCGGCTGTTCGCCGACCGCGGCTACGACTTCGACAAGTACCGGCGCATCCTCCGGGCCCGCGGCATCACACCCAAGATCGCCCGCCGAGGCGTCCCGCACGGCTCTGGGCTGGGCAAGACACGGTGGGTCGTGGAGCGGACCTTCGCCTGGCTCCACCAGTTCAAACGCCTCCGCACCCGCTACGAGATACGCGCCGACCTCCACCTCGGACTACTCCAACTCGCCTGCAGCATCATCTGCTTGAGACGGCTTCGAACCTCATTCTGAAACGATCAGTAAGCGACGGGCCTGCGTGACGCCGACACTCACGCCGACACCGCGGCACATCGCCGTCTCCTGACATACCTGCGCTTGAAGAGATCCGCCAAGCAAACGGCTGCCTGCCAGCCATCGCCAGGCAGCACCCGCGACAGCGAGATCCGGCAAGCTGAGCGCTGAAGCGCCGCACATCAGCCGGCTCTCGCACCACGTTGCCCATTCGACGTCGTTGTCCAGCAGCCCTCGTAGCGCACGCCGTTCCAGCTGCAGCTCGTCCTCGGCATCGAGGCGGGCGAGCAGCACGGAAAGCGCCAGGACGTCATGGGTTGCCCGGTACTCAAAGGACGCCTGAGGCCACGAGACCCCGCCCTCTTCGATCAATATCCGGGCGGATTCCTGAGCGCAGAGCCACGCCATCGGTATGTCATGCTCCGCAGCGGCCCTGCTCACGAGAAGGAGTCACCGCACCCGCACGAGCCCTGCGCGTTCGGGTTGTCGATCGTGAAGCCCGACTTCATCAGCGTGTCGGCGTAGTCGATCTCGGCCCCGGCCAGATAGGGGCCGCTCTTCTTGTCGATCACCACGGCGAACCGGCCGAACCACACGACGGACTCCTTCACCCGCGCCATGGCCGCACGCTGAGCAGCAGTCTCCTCGTCGTCCTCCTCGGCGAAGCCCTCGTCCTCACGCTCCGCGAGCATCTTCGTCAGCGCGTTCGCGTATTCGTCCGTGAAGTACAGCTGATAGCGCATACCCGAGCAGCCCCCGGGCTGCACCGATATCCGCAGAGCAAGACCAGGCGCCTCCACCTTCAGAAGGTCGGTCACCTTCTCCACAGCCGCCTCGGTCAACTTCACCGAGTAGGCCGAATCCTGAAGCGTCTCTTGCGCCATGCCGCAGATCTCCCATCGCACGTGGTCACCCGCCACGGGCACCTCAAACAACTACGCACCAGGAACAGGCACGGTTCAAAGACACCTACTCAAGGACCTGCCCGTGCAGGTGCTGGCCCGAATGCGCTCGGACCGCGTCCTGCGCCGGCCAGCCCCGCCACGGCAGCCTCACACCAAAGGCCGGCCGCCCCGGCACGGCGGCGAGTTCGTCTTCGGCCAGCCCGACACCTGGGGCACCCCAGACACCCGCACCACCACCGGCACACGCCTCTACGGCACCGCCCTGGCCCTCTCCTGGGACCGGCTCCACCCCAAGCTCACCCACCGCTCGTCCTGGGCCGCGGCCGACGGCACCCCCCATCGTCGAAGGGACCGTGATCCGCCTGGACATCGAGCACCTGCACAGCGGAGCCACCCCGAAGCCGGTCTGGCTGTGGTGGTCGGGCACCGACGCCACCGCAGCGGACACCGACCGACTCTGGCAGGCATACCTGCGGCGTTTCGACATCGAGCACACCTTCTGTCCGCTTGTTCAAGCAGACTCTCGGCTGGACCTGCCCGAAGATCCGCACCCCCGAGGCAGCCGACCGCCCTCCGGTCCGGCCAGGTCGAAGTCGTCCTTGGTCAGCTCCGCGCAGAGCCGCTGCTCGGCCACGTCGGCGTAGTGCGAGGACAGCTCGACGCCCACGAGGCGACGTCCCTCGCGAAGGGCTGCGACGCCCGTCGAGCCGCTGCAGGTGAACTGGTCGAGGACGGTGCCGCCCTCGGGGCAGACCTGTACGAGCTGACGCATGATCTCGACGGGCTTCTGCGTGATGTGCACCCGGCCCTTGCGGGGCTGGGAGGCGATGTAGTGGCCGGGCAGGTAGAGGTCGCGGGTGTTGTCGAGGGATCCCTTGACGCCCCAGACGATGAACCCGGAGTCCTGCTTCGGCCCGCCCTTGCGGGGCCGGCCGGCGGGCTTGATCCACGACATGGTGCCGCTCCAGGTCCACCCGGCCATCCGGCCATCCGCAGGGCGTCGGGCGTCCCGCGGCACCGACATTCCCGATGCCGAGCAGCTGACGCGGGGATGCTGGACCGACCATGGCCCCGGTGGGAGGTTCTCGGTGACCTCGCCGGTCGTCGCATCCTGGACCTCTGCTCCGGGATCGGCAAGTTCCCCGCCCACCTCGCGCGGATGGGCATCCGCGTCGATGCCGTCGGGGGCGCACGCACTCAGCACGAGCGAGCCGTTGCCCTCTGCCTGCGGGCAATTGCGCGAATGAGGGACCGCAATGGTATTGAACGTCGAAACGTCTCGACCACACGGAAGTCGCTGAAGGAGAGTCACACCCCCGTCCCGTTCGAGCCGACCACCCCGCAGGGGGGTTATACACGAGCGAGAGAGGTAATCGGTTCAAAGATGTGAGAAAAGTTGCGACGAAGCGGCAATCCGGAATCCGTTCTATTGACAGGGCACCCGATGGCCCTCCATCATCAGTGGAAAGGCTTGAAATCTCCTTGCGTACAGCGTGATCGCTCAGACCAGGAGGATAAGTGGATTCAGAATCCATGGAGTCACTCATCATTCGCCATATTCAGGCGGAGCTGGACGGTGACATCGAGGCGGCCGTTTCCGTGTACACCCATGACGTCGAGCATGATTTCGTCGGCAGTCCTTCCCCTTCGGTCGGGCAAGATGCTGCAAAGCGCGTCTATGAGCGTCTCGATGCGGCACTGAGCACTGAGGAGATGACGCTGACCCGAATTTACCACGGGGCCGAACACTGCGTTACCGAGCATGAGTTCATCGCCTCTGTGAAGGGTGCATTTCCAGGTATACCGGAAGGCGCGGCTCGAATCCGCGGCCGGCTGCTGCACCTGTTCGAGTTCCGCGACAGACTGATCAGCCGAGAAAATGTCTGGGCGGGCCCCTTCACGCCGATCGACTGACGACGAAACGAACAAGGCCTCAGAGGAGGGCACCGTTGCCTGATGCGCATATCGTTGACGTGGTCAAGTTCATGCCCCGCAGGATTGTCGCGGCGTCACCGGTGGGCGAGGGGGACTCGCTGGCTGGAGGTGACTTCTTCCACGGTGTCGCGCAGCGACGTTTCGCCTCACCCGAGTACTCCTCGGCAGAGCTCGGAATATGCGCCCTCAGCAAGCTCCTGCGGCGGAACGGTATCGCCGCGGACGAGGTCGATCTGATCCTTTATACCTGCGTCTTCAATGACACGTTCTGGCCCGGCATCGGGCCAGCCGTACAGGCCGGCGTGGGTGCACGGAACGCAATGGTCATGCAGGTCGACACCAGCTGCTGCTCCTGGCTGTCTGCACTGCGCGTCGCGGAAGCATTCATCGAGACCGGGCAGTGCCAGCAAGTCGTGGTCCTCACGGTCACCAATTTTATATCGCGTCTTCCGGAGTTCCAACGCTCCAGCAGGTCCCGCGTACTCGGCGACGGAGCGTCAGCGGCGCTACTGGCCCCGGGAGAACGGAGCATCCTCTCGTCTTTCGAGCGTTCGAACGGCGAGCATGGCGGACTGCTGAAATTCGATCCCGACCTGGTCGATGGCGTGTTTCACAACTTCTGGGAGCGGGGCTGCGGGCCGATCTCGGTGCGCTTCACCGAGGACAGCGTGCGCGCGATCCGTGAGAATGCGACCACCCTGGTGCCCGAGGCCGTTGAGATCTGTCTGAAGCGTGCCGGAATGATCCCGGACGACGTCTCCCTGTTGATCACACACCAGCCGAACTCGAAACTGCTTGACGATTGGCGTCAGGCCTGCGGGATCACCGGGGCACGGACGCACGACACACTTGCGAAGTACGGGAACCTCTTCCACGGATCGATTCCCGTCACCCTTGCCGATGCATTGGAAGAAGGCCGCATCAGGACGGGCGATGTCCTGGCTCTGGGTACTTTCGCCAACGGCGGTGACATGGTGAGCGCTATGACGCTGCGGTGGACCGCACCCGTGCGGGCTCCTGCCATCACCAGATGGGCCGACGGAGTATCGAACGAGGAACACTACGAAAGGTGGCAGCCCGTGATCAAGCCGACAGTGACGGTGTCCGTTCTGAAGCCGGGCACCACAATGAGGCCTTCGAGGGCTTCTACGTCGGCAAGCCGGGGCGGCCTTGCAGCGATCAGCGGGCTGATACGCCGGGAGAACACCAGCCAGGAGGAATGCCTGGCGCTCATGCAGAAGCTGACCAAGCCTGTGTACCAGCACGAGGAGATCTTCGGCGAGTACTGCTCGCTGGGCCAGTACATCGACGTTCCCTTCGACGTACTGGTCGACTACGCAGCAGACGTCCACTCCCTGGAGGAGTGGACCTACAGCGTGCGGGACTTGCAGCACATCGGCGGCGGACTGTACCAGGGGCAGGAGGCCATCCAGCCCAACACGAAGATCTTCATCCGGGCGGACGTCCAGCGTGGCCCCGATCTGGCGACCGTGGTCTACCCATGCGCCTGGGACCAGGGCCACGACCTGTGGATGCGTTACTACTTCACCTTCATCGACGCACTGCGGACACTGCGCCGACCAGGGACCGTGGTGTTGTGGACCAACTGTAAACACCCGTACTACGACCGCGACGTCACCGATGTTCCCGACTACATCACCGAGGGCCGGTCCCGTACCGACCGCTACTGGGTGGGCGACATCTGGCCCAATTTCGACGCCATCCATCGTGTTGAGATCCAGAACATGAAGCGGATCGCCGAGACCCGGTTCACCTCTGGTACTGAGTACTCCTGCCGGGAACCCCATGCAACTCGTTGACGCGCTCGTCGATGCCCTGCGCGACTGGAACACGCGTTACGTCTTCGGTGTCAGCGGAGCCAATATCGAGCACTTCCACGACGCGATACACCGCCGCGGTGGGCACCGCCTGACGTCGGTGCTGTCCCGGCGGGAGGACGGCGCGGCATTCATGGCCGACGGCCGGGCCAGGGTGCACCGCACGCTCGGCGTCTGCTGCTCGACGTCCGGCGGCGCGATGATGAACCTGGCTGTGGGGCTGGCCGAGTCGTACGCCGACTCCGTTCCCATACTTGCCGTCATCGGTCAGCCCGCACTGGCGATGGACTCGCACGGCGCTTTCCAGGAATCGTCCGGGATCGGCAGGACAGTCGACGCGATCGGCTTGCTCTCGGCGATCACCAAGGCCACGTTGCGTATCACAGACCCGGCTGAGTTCTGGTCCGCGCTCCGCTCCGCGGCCACGACCGCGCTCACCGGCCGGCCGGGGCCGGTCGCCATGCTGCTGCCGCGGGATCTCAACACCGCGGACGTCGGCGACCGACCGGAGGACTGGCCGTCGGACCTCGGCGGGCTGGGGAGCGGCGGCAGCATGGCCAAGCATGACGTGGAACTGCTCCTCGACGCGATTCGCCAGGCCGAGCGACCGGTGCTGCTGCTGGGCCATGGCGTGCGGCGCAGCCGCGATCCGGACGCCGTGATCCGGTTCGCCCAGCGCGCGGGCATCCCGGTCGCGACCACCATGTCAGCCCGCGCCGAGTTCCCGAACCGGGACCCTTTGTATCTAGGGGTCGTGGGGATGACCGGGCATCCGTCGGCCCATGAGTTCATCGCTGAACACGCCGACCTCGTGATAGCGGTGGGGACAGGCCTGAGCATGATGACCCGGGCGCCCCTGGGCCATCTGGAGTCCGGGCGGGTGGTCGTGGTCAACATCGACCCGAAGACCGTCCATCTGCAGGGCCTACCACGTGTAGCCGTCGCCGCCGACGCAGGCGAGGTCTTCCAGCGGCTGCTGGAGCTCCACGAGGGCGGCCCGGCCGAGGCCCCGCACTCCCATGGGTACCGTCTGCGCCGGTTCGTTCCTCGGCTCGCTCCTGATGTCCCCAACGCCACACCGGATCCGCGCGCGGCCGGGGATGACCTGCTGCGGAGTACGGCCTTGGCGCTCATCGAGGAGCACCTACCGCCCGGCGGTCATATCGTCCTCGACGCCGGCAACTGCGCGTCGGCGGCGATCCATCTGACCAGCGTTCCGCCACGGGCGACCTCAACCATAGCGCTGGGCGCCGGTGGGATGGGCTACAGCATTGCCGCGGCGGTGGGAGCGCAGCTCGGTTCGGCTCCAGGCACCCGGACCACGGTGATCTGCGGTGATGGTGCGCTGCTGGTGAACGGCCTGGAGATCCATACCGCGGTGGACCTGCGGCTGCCCATCCTGTTCCTCGTCTTCAACAACCAGATGCACGGCATGTGCGTGACACGGCAGCAGCTCTTCTTCGACTCGAGAATCGAGTCCGCGCAGTATCCACAGATCGATGTCGCCACGTTGGCCCAGGGCCTGGGGTCCGTCGACCGCCTCTGGACGGGTAGCGCCGGCAGTCCCGCCGAACTGCGGCGACAACTGGACGACTACCACACCACTGCGGCAGGCCGACTCCCCGGCGTCCTCGAACTTCGGCTATGGCACGAGGAGATGCCTCCGTTCGGAGCGTTCCTTCCGGCGGCCGAGCCGACCTACTCCGTTCCGGCAGTCCTGAACCCCGCAGGATGAGGAGAGCTCGTGATCAGCGCCAAGATGCTCAGAATCCACAACGGCACGCCTGTCCAACTGACCTGTATCGGCAGTGGCCCGACCGTTGTCGTGGTGCATGGCGTGATGTCCACAAGCGAGAATTGGCTCGACGTCGCGCGCCAGCTCGCCCCGACCCACCAGTGCCTCCTCCTGAACCGCCGAGGGCGCACGCCCGAGGCGGGCCTCGGGGCCGACTACGGACTCGACACAGAAGTTGCCGATCTGCGCGACCTCTTGAACGACCTAGGCACTGACGTGACCCTGGTGGGGCACAGCTACGGTGGGACGATTGCGCTCCTGGCCGCGCTGGAGCACCCTGACCTGCGTTCGCTTGTACTCTACGAACCCGCATGGCCGCTCTCCGGCTCCATCGGCGGTTCTGCCGTGCGGCTGATCGCCGAAACGGTGGCACGAGGTGACCTGGACACCGCTCTGGCCGCGATCTTGACGCGGATCATGAACATGCCTCCCGAAGCCGTGGACCAACTCCGCGACGCGCCGCAATGGCAGGCCCAACGTGTTCTCGTCCCCGCCGCCGTCGCGGAGCTGCGGGCACTCGACGCCCTGCCGCCGACCCTCGCGCGCTTTGCCCAACTCGCCACGCCCACCCGCATTCTGCTGGGGGAGGTCACTCCCGCCGAGTCGCCGTTCAGCCACACCGCCCGGGCGCTCATGGACGTGATCCCCGACGCCGTACTGGAAAGGGTCCCCGGCCAGGGGCACCTGGCCCATGCCTTCGCGCCGGCGCGACTTGCCGCAGTCATCGCGACTGCGGGACTCGCCTGACGAGAGAGACCTGCGTGAAACAAGAATGGCAAGGAGGGGAACAGGCGTGCACGAACAGACGATCAGCGATATCCACCGCGAGTCTGGAAGACCGCTTCCGCCGCGCCGGCCAGACGATCACTGTCGGGGGACCGCCGTGATCTACGTCGAGTTGTCGATCCTGGCGGGCCGCGCACCGCAGACCAAGGTGAGCTGAGCAGCACCGTGCCGAACCTGGTCCGTCAGCACCGCCCCGGCGCCGGGTCTCGACGTCCACACCATCGTCAACGTTACCGATGTCGACCGCGCGTGGTGCCGCAGCCACACGGAATCCCCAGCAGGAAAGGCGGTTGCTGATGACCGTGCAACAGAGCCCGGCCGACCGGCCCCCGAATGAGCCGTTCACCGACGAGTACTTCCAGAATCCCTACGAGACCTACGCGTGGCTGCGAGCACGACACCCGGTCTATCGGACCCGGCTCCCGTTGGGGGACGGTCACGTCTGGCTGCTGAGCAGGTACGAGGACGTGCGAAGCGCGCTGGCGGATCCGCGGTTCAGCTCCAGCGTGGAACGAGCAGGTGAGGGATTCCGGAACTCCGGGCTGGCGTACGGTGCCGGTGGAGCACTGGAGCGCTCACTCTCGAAGACCGATCCGCCCGACCACACCAGACTCCGCACGCTGGCGACCAAAGCCCTGACCGTGCGGCGGATGGAGTCATGGCGGGAGCCGGTCCAACGGATCGCGGACCGGCTACTGGACGGACTGGACCCGAACAACCCGCTGGATGTCCTGGCCGACTTCGGGTCACCCTTCGCGATGACGGTCCTGTGCGAGGTGCTCGGTATCCCACTCGCGGATCACAGCGTGGTCCGACGCTGGGTCGAGGTCATGTCCTCCGCGGATCCGGCCGAGCGGAAGCAGATACCGGACGCGATGCGTGAGCTGGAGAGACGCGCCACCGAGCTCATCGCCATGAAACGCGCCCACCGGACCGACGACCTGCTGTCCGATCTCGTCTTCGCCCGTGACGCTGGAAACCAGCTGAGTGAGATCGAACTCCTCGCAATGCTGGAGGGACTGATCGTTGCCGGCCACAAGACCTCGGTCGACCTGATCGGAAACGGTCTGCTCGCGCTGCTCGACCACCCCGCCCAGAAGGAGCTGCTGCAAAGTCGCCCCCAGCTGATCGAGCCAGCGGTCGAGGAATTCCTCCGCTACGACGGTCCCACCGCCAACTCACTGTGGCGGTTCACCACCGAGACGGTACGAGTCGACGGCGTCGATATACCACCCGGTGAGACCGTTTTGCTCCTCCTCGCCTCGGCGAATCGCGATGCCAGAAGGTTCTCCGACCCGGATTCGCTCGATATCGGACGAAAAGATACCTCACATCTCGGGTTCGGGCACGGCGTCCACCGCTGCCTTGGTGCCGCACTCGGCCGCCTGAACGGACGCGTCGCCGTGTCAACCGTGCTGGACCGGTTCCCGACCATCCAACTGGCTGTTCCGCGCGGCTCAATCCGCTACCGGAGATCGATCCTCTTGCGCGCCCTGGAGGAGTTGCCGGTACGTCTGCAGGCGTAGCCGACCAGGCCTGCCGCGGCGTCCGCGCGGCGGGCCACGAGGGCGGGTGGTGCGAGATGACGTCGGTGTCCGCTCGGCGATGTCGGCTTTCGGGGTTCTCTCCTTGGTTGCGTACAGACTTACGTGCCAGGTGTTGACCCCGCCGGTCTCACCGCTGCGTACTCCACCGCGTCGCATGTCGGCCCGGTTGCGGACGGCCCGCGCCTGGGCGCGTGAGGTGGCCTGGCTGCAGCCTGCCGAAAACGGTGAGGCATACCCATGGATTGAGCACAAACACGGCATCTAGTGCCGCATCAGGCAACGTTCGCCCCGTCGTGACGTGCCGCCCGGTCGCTGTTCCGGGCGGCACTGGACGGCCAGAATGATCACGTGGCTG
>NZ_JBHUYJ010000122.1:0-22503 GCF_042668715.1 Streptomyces sp. NPDC057271 | reverse complement strand
CCCGCTGGCGACGCCACCACCAGGCCCGATCCCAGACCAGCCACTACCAGCGACAAGCCGCCCAGACATGAAGATCGCGATCTACAGCTGGAGTATTAGCCGTTCCATGGCGTCGGCGGTCTCCACGGCCCGGGCGTGCTCACCCTGAATCGCGGCGCTGCGCAGCGCCGCGAGCCATGCGGGGCCTCACCCTGGAGGTCCGGGCCTCCTCGGCGTCGGCCAGGGCGACGAGGCCCTGCCAGGAGGTGGGCGGCGCACCGTACGTGAGCTTGTACCAGCGGTCGGCGACCACCGCTGTCTCCAGCAGCCAGGCCCGGAGGCGTTCCTCGGCCGCCTCCCCTCGGGAAGGTCTGCTTCTCCCGCTCGGCCGCAAGCCCCGATGCGCTACAACGTCATCCCGTTCCGCCCACCGGCTCCGCGCGGTGGCTTCTGGCTGATCAGACCCGGTACTGCCAGGGGCCGTACGGGTCGGTGGCCCAGTCGCGGATCTGCTGCGAACGGCGCTTGGCCACGCGGTTCTTGGTGTCCGAGCACGGCAGTATCCGTTACCGCGCTGCTCGTGAACGCTGTACGACGAGGTGTTGTCGCGCGCGTAGTGCGCCTTGACGGAGTTGCCGTCCGTGTCGCCGTCACCGCCGTCCACGACCTGGCCGGCACTCTCGTCGTCGCGACAGCGCCACCATCCCGCCGCTGGCGACCCGCCCCGACGACCGCGCGCAACGGGCCCGCACGGCGGCCGGGCTGCCGCGGACTCGTGGGTCTGGCCGTCCCCCTCGCCGCCGACCTGCACCAGTCGGCACCGATGAGGACGAGCGGGTATGCACTCCGTGGCCGACGACGAGCAGGCCCACCAGCAGACGCAGGATCAGAATGCCGGTGCCACGGAGGTCAGCCGGCCGCGTGCGCGCCGAGGACGCTCTGCGCGTACACGACACCCAGGTCGTACGCGCCCGCCTGCGCCTTGAACGATCGCCATGACCACGCCGTGCGTCCCTGGCGCGCCCCGTCGCGCTGCAGCTCCAGGAGCACCTGCACCCAGGCCACCGGCACCGCGCCGGCCTGCCCCAAGGCGGCCATACGATCCGCACTCGCGACAGCTGTGGGAGCTGTTCCAGCGGGGCCGCAGATAGATCCCCCATCGATAGTCTGTAACGAAACCATCTGCTACGGTCTCTCTCGTGGGACCCGAGCGGCAGGCCGTTCGGGCCGCCGCACCCCTCCCCCGACCACCGGAAGGCTGATCCCATGAGTCCGAAGACCGCCACCGACGGTTCGACCGGTTCCACCGGCTCCACGCAGAACGACGGCCCGGCGCCCCGGATGCTCAGTGATCACGAGCTCTCGGAGCTGTTGCGGCAGCAGCAGTTCGGTGTCCTCGCGAACGTTCGCGGCACCGGTCACCCGCATCTGTCGACCGTCCTGTACGACTGGGACGCCGAGGAGCGCGTGCTGCGCGTCTCCTCCACCGCCGACCGCCTCAAGGTCCGCCGGCTACGCCGCGACCCGCACGCCTCGCTGCACGTCAGCGGCCCGAACGTCTGGTCGTTCGCCGTGGCGGAGGGCATGGCGGAGATTCTGGACCCGGCCGACGGAGCCGCCCCCGGCGAGCGGCCGCCGCCCGACCGGCGCGTCACCATTCAGATCCGGGTCTCCCGTCTGTACGGGACCGCTCTGGACATCCCCTCCCAGGACTGAGGCCCGCGCAGCGGCAGGCCTCACCGGATCGCGCCGGTCGGGTCGTCGGCGACCGCGGCGGCGAGCAGGGCGTGGAGGTGGTCGGCCTCCGGGAGGAGCACGGCCTCGATCTCGTCGTCGCCCCGGCCGGCCAGGGTGAGTTCCTGGATACGGCGGAACAGCAGGCGGTCCGATGCCGCGATCAGGGCGGCGGCGGCCCGCGGGGCGATCTCCGGGGCACCGGCCGGGGCGGCGGTGGCGAGGGCGGCGGCGAGCTCCTCCTCTCGGCGGTCGTGCAGTTCGCGCAGCCGGGCGGTGAGGGTCGGACTGTCGGCGACCATCCGGGCGAACGCGAGGCCGGTGAAGCCGACCACGGGACTGTGTTCCCGCAGGGCGGTCCGGAAGGTCCGGCCGAGGGCGGCGAGCGGCACCTCGTCCGGTCCGCGCTCCACGACCGCCCTGGCCAGGCCCCGCGTGAACTCCTCGTGGCGGTCGAGGGCCAGATCCTCCTTGCGGGGGAAGTAGTTGGTCACCGTCTTCTTGGCCACCCGGGCCGCGGCGGCGATCTCCGCGATACTCGTCCGCTCGAACCCCTGCTCGATGAAGAGCCTGGTCGCACAGTCGGAGATCAGCTGCCTGGTCTCCCTCTTCTTGGACTCACGGAGTCCCATCTCAGTACCCATGGAGAGAATCTTACATCCGTCGTAAAATTATGCTTGATCTATCAGGGGTGCCGCCCTAAAGTTACGTCCGTCGCAAACTTCGCCCCGTCATCAGGAGCAGCCCTGAACGTCACCGCCTCCACCCTGTCCCTCACCGTCCACGACGTCGATGCCTCCCGCGAGTTCCTCTGCACCCACCTCGGCTACCGGGTCGCCGTCGCCGCCGACGGCTTCGTCTCCCTGACCCGCGACGACGCCGCCGCCGACGTCGTTCTGCTCCGCACCGGTACCGAGGTGCTGCCACCCGAGCAGCGCGACCAGCGGGCCGGCGGGCTGATCCTCGCGCTCACCGTCACCGGCCTCGACGCCGAGGAACGGCGACTGCGCGAGGCAGGTGCCCCGATCACGCTCCCGCTGCGCGAAGAACCCTGGGGTGAGCGGCTGTTCCAGCTCACCGACCCGAACGGCATCGTGGTGCAGCTCGTCGAATGGGTCACCCCCTCCGAGGGCCCGTCGGCCGGGTAGCCCGCGCGGAGAGCACCCGGGTCGCTCCGTAGGCAGCATGACGATCCGTCAGTGCCGTGCCTGAGCGGCCGCCTCGTACCGAACCCCAGCAACGGAGACAGCTTGTCCGTCCGTATCACCGCCCTGACCGACCCCGAAGAGACCTCCTCCAGCCGTCGTCTGACCTGGCTGGCCTCGGGCTCCGACGGCCGCCCCGTCGGGTCCGCCTTCCTCCGCCTGTTCACCAGGGCGGGGCAGCGTCACCTCGCCGAACTGGAACTTCAGGTCCATCCCACCGAGCGGCGCAGGCAGGTCGGATCCCGGCTTCTGGCGGCAGCCGTGACGGCGGCCCGCGACGACGGCCGACGCAGCGTCATCGCCCAGGCCGAGGACGGCACTTCAGGTCCCGCGTTCCTGGTCGCCCGAGGGTTCCGGGTCGCCCTGACACTGACCTATGCCCGGCTCTCCCTGGCCGACGCGGACCTCCCCGCCCTGACCGCGATCGCCGAAGCCCCGCACGAGGGCTACCGGTTGACGACATGGGAGGGGCAGGTGCCCGACGAGCTCGCCGACACCTACGTGGCGTCGCGCCACGCGATGGACGACATGCCGATGGGCGCCGTCGACTACGGCACTGTGGTCTGGGACGTCGAGCGGATGCGGGCGGCGGCCGCGGCCGTCGCGGCGCGCGGGGAGATCCTGCACACCGTCGCCGCCGTCGACCGGTCGGACGGCTCCGTCGTCGGCTTCACCGAACTCGCCGTCCCCGGCAGCGGCACCGGCGACGCCCAGCACTACGGCACGGCCGTCCTGGCCGGCCACCGGGGCCACGGTCTGGCCCGCTGGATGAAGGCCGTCGCGATCCTCACGGCTCGCGGGACCCATCCCGAACTCGGCGGCCTGCTCACCGACACCGCCGACAACAACCCGTACATGCGCCACGTCAACGACGGGCTCGGCTACCTGCCGAAGCACGTGGCCTACGAGTACCAGCTCGACCTGTAGCGGCGCCGTCGGCTCCGGGCCGGAGCGGCGTACCGCCCCCCTCCGGCCCGGACCGCTCAGCGTACGGATGCCCCAACTGTCCTACGGTGCTTGATGTTCACAGCCGCGGCCCTGCCCACCGCCATGGGGTTCAGGAAGCGCAGGGGGCTGATCAGGCGATTGCCGAACAGATGCAGGTGACGCGCCACCGATTCGTCGCGCGCCGCAGCCGAGAACATCAGCCGCTCCACGGGGTTGAACGGACGGGCCTTGGCGAAGTCGGCGGCCAGGAACTGGTGGCCGCGCAGCCGACGTCCGTGCCTGCGGGCGTACACCGCGAGCGCCTTGTCGAGATCCGCCCGGCCGGTCGCGGCCGGGGCGACGGCCTCGGCCAGCCACTGAGCGGACTGGAGGGCCCAGCCGCATCCCACGCCCCACAGCGGATCTCCGGTCAGGGCGGCGTCGCCGATGAGCGCGAGGCCCGGCGCCGTCGGCTTCCGGCTGTGGAGCGGGTAGTCGACCAGGCCGACGAACTTCGAGACACGCTCGGCGGAGTCGATGGGAGGTGCCTCGGGAAGGTTGCGTACGAAGTCGAGGAAGCTGCCCTCCAGGTCCTCCCGGAAGGCCGGCAACCGCTTCTTGTCCGGGAGCACGGCGAGGACCGTCACCCCGTCGTCGTTCGGGAACGCGTACGCCATGTCGGGTTCGAGGAACCACGTCTGGCCGATCCCGCCGTGCAGCGGAAGGTTGCGGAAGTGCGCGAGGTAGCCGAACCGCGTGTTCTCGTGCTGCCGGTCGGGCACTTCGGCGAGCTTCGCTATGGCCGAGTCCTTGCCGTCGGCGCCGACGACCAGGCGGGCCCGGATCTCGCGCTCGCCCTCCGGGGTCGTCGCTCGCACCCCCACGGCCCGCCCGGCCTCCGTGACGAGCCCGGTCACGCGGTGACCGAGGAGCAGGTCGACGCCGGGGGTCCCGGCGGCGTTCGACCTGATCAGCGGATCGAGGACGCTGCGCCGGATGTTGTACGCGTACGGCAGCTCGGGACCCGCGGGCGCGGCCCTCGGCTCGATCCAGCCCCAGCGGGTGTACCAGCGGGCCTCGTTGCGGACGGCTCCCGCCTTCTCCAGGGCGGGGAGGAGGCCGAGTTCGTCCAGTACCGGGTAGGCGCAGGCGGTGACGGAGTGGGTGCACAGCACCTTGTACGCCTCGGGGTCCGAGCGCCGCTCCAGCAGCGCGACGCGGGCGCCGCTTCGGGCCAGCAGGGTCGCCGCCGCGCTGCCGGCGAGGCTGGCTCCGCTGATGACGACGTCGTAGTCGTGTCCCGCGCTCTCAGGCCTGGTCATGCGCCGATCGCCCCCTTCGGGTGTGGTCCGTTCGTGGGAGTGGTGCAGCGCCCCCGCTGTCAGGCGCATGACCAAGTGTAGAGAACTGCGGTTCGAGCGAGGCGTGTTCAGGCCGCGTCGGCACACGCGCACCGCGCCCGCCGCGCGCCACTCTGGGGGCTATCGGCCCGCGTACGGCAACAGGGCCATCTCGCGAGCGTTCTTGACCGCGATGGCGAGGTGTCGCTGCTGCCGGGCGGTGACACGGGTGACGCGGCGGCTTCGGATCTTCCCCCGGTCGGAGATGAACCGACGGAGCAGGTCGGTGTCCTTGTAGTCGATGTACGTGATCCCGGCCTCGTCGAGCGGGTTGGGGCGGGGCTTCGCGGGCTTGCGGGGGTCGGGGCGTCGGGCCATGGCGGCTCTCCTCGTGGACCGGATGGATGTGGGCGGTCGGGCGGCGGCCCGTCGTCGGTCGGACGGCGGCCGGATGGTGTTCAGGCGGCGTCCAGGAGGGAGTCGAAGGCCGCGGGCAGTCGTTTCCACGCCTCGCGGCCCGACGCGTACTCCGCGTCCGTCAGCAGGCAGGAGTCGAGAAGTCGCTCCAGCCCGTCACGGTCGAGGCCGGGTGAGGTGAAGACCAGGTGTTGGCAGCAGTCTCCGTGGGCGGGGTGCCAGTCGAGTGCGGCAGCCGCCCGGCGTACCGGCGGGACCATCTCCCAGGCCGCGTCGGGCAGCGACACCAGCCACGGCCCGGCGCTCTCCACGCACAGGGCTCCCCCGGCCGCGTCCCAGGCGAGCAGCGTGTCGGGGCGGTCGGCCAGCCAGAAGCGGCCGCGACTTCGGGCCGCGGCGCAGCACAGGTCCTCGAGCGCCTGGTAGAGACGCTCGGGGTGGAACGGCCGTCGGCGGTGCCAGACGAACGTGGCGACGCCCGCCTCGTCCGCCTCCTGGGGCAGGAGTGCGCATGCCGGGTGCTGCGCGGCCGCGGCGGCCTCGACGTCGAAACCGGCGAACGCCGCCCGGGCGAGTTCGACGGAGTCGGCGCGTACCCGACGTGCGGTGGGGTGCAGTTGGGCGAGGAGGGCGAGGTCCTCGTCGTCGGCCTCAGGACTGTCGACGACGGCGAGGACGGGTGCGTACTCCAGCTGACGGGCCCATGTGTCGCCGACGGTGCGCCGGTCGGTGGGGGCGGCGGCGAGGCCGGTTTCCGCGAGGTCGTCGCCGTTGGCCAGGTAGGGCAGGACGAGCGCGGGGTCGACGGCAGTCATCACGCTCGCCACCGCCAGTCGGTCCCCGCCGTGCGCGGCGACGACCTCCGCCATGGCTCTGGGCTCCACGGAGTCCCACAGCTCGACCACGGCGAGCGGGGTCGGTCCGTTGTCCGCCAAGCGGTGGAGCTCCGGGACGAGGTCCTCGCGCAGTGCGCAGCACGCACAGTCGTTGACCAGCGGTGTCTCACCTCGGGAGACGAGGCCGGAGGCGTCGCGGATGGTACGGAGCACGGTGCCGTCGGCCGCTCCGGTCAGATCGTGGTGCAGCGCCACGCTTCCAGGGACGCTCAGCAGGAGATGTTCGACGACCTCCTTGCGGGCGTCGGCGTGGAGCCCGGCGACGATCACGACGGGGAGCTGGTGGGTGCGGTCCATCAACGAGCTCCGTAACGGCGCTCGAAGCGTTCGACCCGGCCTGCGGCGTCGAGGACGCGGGCGGCGCCCGGGTGGCAGGGGTGGCTCCCGTAGACGGGGTGGATTCCAGGCTTCATGACAGGGGTCTTTCGGTGGTCGGTCGGGTCCGGGGCGGGAGCGGGTCGCGTCAGCGTTCCTCGCGGAAGTCCACGTGGCGACCGGCGACGGGGTCGTACTTGCGCAGCACCAACCGGTCGGGGTCGTTGCGCCGGTTCTTACGGGTGACATAGGTGAACCCGGTTCCCGCGGTGGAGCGGAGCTTGATGACCGGGCGGATCTCGTTGCGTGCCATGAGGCTAGTATATGGCAATGGTTTTCATTATCAATACACCTCATCGAGAGAGGCGGCACCACCCATGTCGGCCCACTGCCAGCTGACCGGCGCCAAGCCGGGATTCGGCAACAACATCTCCCACTCGCACCGGCGCACCTCACGCCGCTTCGACCCGAACATCCAGCGCAAGCGCTACTGGCTGGCGAGCGAGGGGCGGCACGTCCGTCTGACGCTGAGCGCCAGGGCGATCAAGACGGTGGACGCGATCGGCGTCGAGGCCGCCGTGGCCAGGATCCGCGCACGGGGAGGGAAGGTCTGATGGCGAAGAAGAGCAAGATCGCGCGGAACGAGAGGCGCAAGGCGGTCGTCGAGCGGTACGCGGTCCGCCGGGCCGAGCTCAAGGCGATCATCCGCCGTCCGTCCTCCACCGCGGCCGAACGGGATGCCGCGCTCGTGGAGCTGCGCCGGCAGCCGCGCGACGCCAGTGCCACCCGCGTTCGCAACCGCGACAGCGTGGACGGCCGCCCGCGCGGCTACCTGCGCAGGTTCGGGCTCTCCCGGGTCCGCACCAGGCAGCAGGCGCACGCGGGCTTCCTGCCCGGCGTGACGAAGTCCTCCTGGTGACCCCGCCCGGGTGACGGACGCGCCGTCTCCGATCGCCCCACCGGAACCCCGCGGTGGGGCGATCGGGCGGGGGCCCTCACGCCGGGGACGTCGGCCCGGCGGGGGCCAGGGCCTCCTCGATGCCGGTCGCTAGGAGTCTGCCAGCCAGGCCAGCAGGCGGCCCTGCGACCAGCAGCGCCCGACGGCCTCCGCGCGCAGAGTCGCCCCTTCGAACAGCGCCAGGCCGATGATGCTGTGGCCCGAGGCACGGCGATCGCCGAGCGTCGGGATCGTGGGCGCGACGCCCACCCCCTCCGCCGACACCCAGGCCACCGGCCGGCCCGCCGCCGCCTCGTCGAGGCGGTGCAGGAAGCGCAGGCGGCTCTCGGGCGGGTGACGCGACAGCGCCCACGTCGTGATGACGACGGGCAGGGCGTTCGCGGGCACACGGGCGAAGGCCTCGGGCATCAGCTCGATCGCGTCACCTCGCAGGAGCAGCGGAGGGGTTGCCGCCGCCAGCGTCATCTCCGCTTCCAGCCTCGCGATCCGATCCGGCTGATCCGGCCACACGCAGGCGCGCAGCCATCGGGCGTCATCGGCGTCCGTGACGTCGACCGGGTCGGCGTCGATGCCGATCCGGGCGACGACCTCGGGCATCGCCCGCGTGGGGAGGGGCCGATCCCCCACGATCGATGCCGACAGCCGTACGGGAGACGACGGGTCGCCCAGCGACTGCCCGTTGCCGTACCCGATGTGCGCGCGGTCGACCGTGAGGTTCAGCCCGGCCGAGCAGCCCACGTCGATCAGCCCCACCGCACGCGCGCCCACCCAGCGCGCGACCTCGGCGACGGCCGGATACAGCACGGCGCCGTGTCCGGTCTCGTCGGGCCGTGGCTGCCGGCGCGTGGCGGCGGCCACGACCGAATCGGTCATGCGCACCAGCGTGTCGATCGCCGCGTCGGCGGCGGCGTCCCGGTCCGCGGCGGCGTAGGCCGCGGCGAGCGCCGGGGCGCGCCCGGCGAGGGCGAGGTCGTGCAAGGCGGCGAGGATCACCGTGGGTTTCCGCCTGCGTGCGGGCGCCGTCTCGATCGCGCGCAGGGCTTCCTCGGACTCGCCGATGGCGACGGCGACGCGCTCGTACAGCGGCGATGTCCCGGCGGCGTCGGCCTCACCGAAGTGCCGGTACACCTGAGCGAGCGTGCGGGCCCTGCCGGTCATGGGAGTGCCCCCCGTCCTTCACCTCGTACGAGCGTGCCGAGGCCGTCCTCGACCGACTCGCAGACTACTTCCCGTGCCACGGCGCGTGCCGAAGAGCAGCGCACATGACGGGCGTGACATCCGGACCGGCGAACCATGCGAAGGGTCCGCGCTCGCTGCGCGCCTGCACCGGCTGGGGGAAGTCCCGACGACCGTTGCCGCGTCCGGACCGTCCGGACCCCACGGCCCCTCCGAACGGCCCGGACCCTCCGCACCGTCCGGACCGTCCGGACCGTCCGGAGACTCCCGGCCCCCGGAGGAACCCTCCCGCCTGATCCGGCAGCACCACGCCTTTCCCGTACCGCCCTTGACCGGCCGCCGGCACCCGTGGCCCCTGCGGTCCGGCCACTGCGGCCTGCCCGCGTCTTCGTACGGATCGCCTACGATCGGCCGCGTGTGCGCTGACGTGATGGTTGCAGAGGACGACGAGAAGCAGGCTGAGCTGGTCAGGCGCTATCTCGAACGGGAAGGGCACTCGGTCACGGTCGTGGCCGACGGGCGGGCGGCGTTGGACCGGGTCCGGGAACGGGAGCCCGATCTGCTGGTCCTCGACGTGATGATGCCGCGCACCGACGGCCTCGACGTCGTACGTGTGCTGCGCGGCGAGGCCCGGGAGTTGCCCGTGCTGATGCTCACCGCCCGGTCCACCGAGGACGACCTGCTGCTCGGGCTCGACCTCGGCGCGGACGACTACATGACCAAGCCGTACAGCCCCCGCGAGCTGATGGCACGCGTACGGACCCTGCTGCGCCGCACCGGCCGGGGCGGGGCGCCCGTCGCCGACGACGGGCGGGTTCTGCGCGTGGGCTCGCTGCGGGTCGACCCCGACCGGCACGAGGTGACCGTCGACGGTTCGCCCGTGGAGTGCACGCCAGGCGAGTTCCGGATCGTCGCCGCCATGGCCGCCGAGCCGGACCGGGTCTTCACACGGCCACGGCTCCTCGAGGAACTGCACGGCTTCGACCGCTACGTCAGCGATCGCACCGTGGACATGCACATCATGAACCTGCGCAAGAAGCTGGAACCCGAGCCTCGTACACCCGCCCGTCTGCTCACCGTCTTCGGCGTCGGCTACAAGCTGACCGACCCCGCGAAGGGCGCACGGCGTGCGTCGTCGTGACCGCGGGGCGCGCTCACGGCCGCCCCTGCGCAAGAGTCTGCCCCTGCGCAAGAGTCTGCTCGGGCGCTTCCTCGGGGTCTTCGCCCTGGTCGCGGCGTTCTCGGTCGGGGCGACGGCGTGGCTGGCCTCCCAGACCACCTCGGGGGCGCTGAAGCAGGAGCAGGGGCAGGCCCTGGCCGACGACGCCCGTATCTACGACGCCCTGCTCGGGTACGCGGCGACCCACCCCCGTTGGGACGGTGTGGACCGGGAGGTCGAGGAACTGGCGTCCCGGTTCGGGCGCCGGGTCGCCGTCACCACCCACGACCGCGCCCCCCTCGCCGACTCGGCCGGGGGCTCGGGACCGCAGCTGCCCGCCCGGCCGTCGGCGGTCGTCGATCCCCTCTCCGTGGACAGCGCGCTCGCGGGCGCGGTGAGCGGGGCGCAGGGCGATGCGAGGTCGTCGACCGACCGGATCGACGCACGGGCCGTCGGCCCCTTCCGCCTGCCGCCTTCGGAACGACGTGAGCTGCGTGCCAGGGCGGATCGTCTGGTGGCCTGTCTGCACCGCCGGGGTGAGAACGCCGACGTGACGGACGGCCCGTCAGGGCGCCCCCGCATCAGCCGAGGCGCCGCCGCCAGCGGCCTCTCGGCAGCGGACGAGTGCTCCACCACCAGCCTCGACACGCCGACAGCGACCGAGGCCGAGGCCCTGGAAACCCTGACCAGGCTCGCCAACGCCTGCCTGAGCCGCCAGGACCGTCCGGCCGTCACCCTGAACGCCGACCTGACCTGGCAGGACGGACCGCGGCGGCCGGCAGCCCCCTCGGCGGTACCCGTGCCGGTTCCCGCGCCGAGTGAGATCGACCGGTCGGCCGACGAGGCCGTCGGCTCGTGCGTGAACACGGCACGACGCGAGCAGCTGAGTTCGTACGTCGCCCGGCCGGCGCTGCTGTTCATCGGCGACCCCGACAAGGGCAGTGTCCCCGGCTTCGACCTCTCCGCCGCGAACACGGCCCGTATCGCGGGCGTGGCGGCGCTCGTCCTCGCCCTCACCATCGGCGTCTCGATCGTCACCGGACGCCGGCTCGTCCGCCCGCTGC
Organism: Streptomyces sp. NPDC057271; assembly: GCF_042668715.1. Taxonomy (NCBI): domain Bacteria; kingdom Bacillati; phylum Actinomycetota; class Actinomycetes; order Kitasatosporales; family Streptomycetaceae; genus Streptomyces; species Streptomyces sp. NPDC057271. Next base: position 11,333 of record NZ_JBHUYJ010000122.1, on the reverse strand, counting down.
GCGCGCTGACGGGCGCGGCCCAGCGGATGAAGGAGGGCGGCGAGGCCGTTCCCATCGCGGTCCCCGCCGATCACGAGATCGGGCAACTCACTGCGGCCTTCAACGAACTGACGGAGCATCGGGCCCGCCTCGAGGCTCAGCGCAAGGCGATGGTCAGCGACGTGGCCCATGAGCTGCGCACGCCGCTGAGCAACATCCGGGGCTGGCTCGAAGCCGCTCAGGACGGGGTGGCCGACACCGATCCGGCCCTGATCGCCTCGCTCCTGGAGGAGGCCGTACAGCTTCAGCACATCATCGACGATCTGCAGGATCTCGCGCAGGCGGACGCCGGTGCGCTGCGGCTGCACCGGGAGCCCGTCGACGTGGCGGAGCTCCTCGGCCTGGTCGCCGCCGCCCACCAGGCCGAGGCCGAGCGCGCCGGTGTCAGCCTGGCCGTCGAGGCTCCCGAGCCGCCGCCCGCACTGACCGCGGACCCCGTACGGCTGCGGCAGGTCATCGGCAACCTGGTCTCGAACGCGGTCCGCCACACCCCACGCGGCGGCCGCGTCGATCTGCGCGCGTACGGGGCGGGCGGGGTGGTCGGCGCGGGCGGCGAGTCCGGCAGCGGTGCGCGCGACAGGGCGGTGGCGGAGGTCGTCGTGGAGGTCGCCGACACGGGCAGTGGGATCGCCGCCGACGATCTGCCGTACGTGTTCGACCGGTTCTGGCGCGCGGAGAGATCGCGCAGCAGGCGCACCGGCGGCAGCGGTCTGGGCCTCGCGATCGTCCGCAAACTCACCGAGGCGCACGGGGGTTCGGCCACCGCCGCCTCGACGGAGGGTGTCGGCTCGACGTTCACGCTGCGCCTTCCGTCGGGTGTACGGGAGGACGCGGGCCGCGCCGCGAAGGTCTGACGGCAAAGCCACAGGCTTCTGACAGCTTTCTGACATGGTCCGGTGAGCATGGCGATCACCGGACGCCCGAGCGGTTCAGGGCGAGGGCGCCGGCCGTCTCGTACCGAAGGGGAGCCACAGCCATGCCGTCTCACCGCAGCCCGTCCCGGCGCCGTCGCAGTCTGCGCGCCGCAGCCTTCACCACCGTCGTGATCGGCGGGGTGCTCCTGCCCTCGGCGTCGGCGTTCGCCGACGACAGGCCGTCCGCGGCGCCGTCGGAGTCGGGCGCCGCCCCGTCGGCGAGCGCCTCCGAAACCCCCCGCGACTCCGGCTCCGCCACTCCTCGTCCCGTCCCGGACCGCAGCTCGGCCGCAGTGGCGGCGCCGCGTGGCGGGGTCGCCGCCGGTGAGCGTCCCGACGGCCGGGCCGGCGGGAACACCGCCACCGCCGTCGCCGGGGCGGCCACCGGCGCGGTGCTCCTCGCGGGCGCGGGCACCGTCCTGCTGCGCCGTCGGGGCGCAGCCCCCCGCAACGACTGACGACCGACGCGTCGTGGTGCCGTCGGCGACGGCGGCACCACGGCTCCGCGCCACAGGAGCCCCCATGACCCGCGCCACCGGCCGACGAGCACCGACCTGGCGGACGTATGCCCGGCCGCTGCTGCTCTGCGCCGTCCTGCCCGCGACCGTCGGCGCCTGCGCGGCCGACGGCGCCGAGAGCACTCCCCCGGCGGCGACGGCGTCACACGCCCCCGACCCCGCCCGCGAGCCCGATCCCACGGACCCGACCCGAGCCACGGTCGCGAAAGCGGCCCCGGTCCGCGTGTCCGTCCCGTCCCTCGGCATCGACAGCGAGCTGATGAGGCTCGGCCTCAACCAGGACGGCACGGTCGAAGTGCCGCCGCCGGACAAGGGGATGACGGCCGGCTGGTACACCGGGAACCCCCGTCCGGGAGAGCCCGGCGCCGCGGTGATCATCGGCCACAACGACACCCGCTACGGCCGGGCCGTGTTCCACGACCTCAAGCGGATACGCAGAGGAGCGACCGTCGACGTACACGACAGCCGGGGCGACACCGTGCGCTTCACCGTCACCGGGACCGAGACCGTCGACAAGGACGCCTTTCCGACGAAGAAGGTCTACGGCGACACCAGGGAGCGCACGCTGCGGCTGATCACGTGCGACGGCGCGTTCGACGCCGCCGGCCACCCCGTGGACAACCTGATCGTCTACGCCGTCGCACCCTGACCCCGTGCCGGGTTGCGCGACCGGCTGCTGCCGGGTCACGCAGTGGACGGCGCCGCCTCCCGCGCCGAGCCGGTCGGTGTTCAGCCGCTCGATCACTCGGTCCGGCCAGAGGCGCGTCAGGGGCGCCCTGGCCGCCCGGTCCGCCCGCGTGTCGCCGAGCCCACGGGCCACGGGCCACGGGCCACGACCCACGGCCCACGACCCACGGCCCACGGCAGCACGGCGGCACGGCAGCACGGCGGCACAGGAAGAGGAGCGCTGTCCGTCAGGGGCCGGGCGGGCCGGTCCACGGGGTCAGCCGGCGGTGCGCCGCGCGGGCGTGGACGAGCCGGGCGACGACGGTCCCGGTGCTCGCCGCGATCAGGAGGCAGGCCATGCGCCCGAGATCGTAGGCGGCTTCCCAGGTGACCTGCCCGACGGGCGCGGTGGCGAAGACGTTCAGGATGAGCCAGCAGAGCAGGGCCGTGCCCGGGGCGGCGGCGAGCCGTGCTCCCATGCTGACGGCGGCCACGGCGACGGACAGCGCGACGAGGTCGAGGATCGGGTCCCCGTGTCCGTCGAGGAAGTTGAAGGTGATGACCAGGGCGAAGGCCAGGACCGCCGACACGGCCCAGACCGAGGAGGTCGCGGCCGGGTCCGGGACAGGGCGCGTACGGGAGCGGATCGGCAGCCATTCGATCATGCAGCGCCTCCTTCACGCACCGCCCCTCCGTTGGGGCCCTGGAGAATGATGCACCACGCCGGGAGATGCGCGACGTGCCGGTTCGCCGGGCGCCTCGCTCCCGCAACTGGACACCCCCGGCGCCCCCTTCGCGACCGGATCGGGCGGAACCCGTGTCGATAAGGTGACTTTCGGAGGCGGATTTTGTTCGCTCCCATTTCCGGCGATCACGCATATACAGGGAGATTTTCCATGCCCGTTCCTCGCATGAGCAACACCCCGCTCCCTGGAATCGGAGTCCGCTACGACCTGACCACCCGCGAACACCGTCGACTTTCGGTCATCGCCCACCGGGACGGCAGCCGGACGCTGAACGCCTACCGCAGGGACGACCCGGACGAGTGCGCGCTCTCGGCCAAGCTGACCTCCAAGGAGGCGGAGGCGCTGATCGACGCGCTGATGCCGTCCCACCACAGCCCCAATCTGCTCTCCACCACGGACCTGGGGCTGGTCGCCGAGCGAATAGAACTGTCGGCGCACTCGCAGTGGAACGGGCGCGTCCTGGGCGAGACCCGGATGCGTACCGAGACGGGGGCGTCCATCGTCGCGGTCCTGCGCCGGGCCGGTGCGATCCCCTCCCCCGCGCCGGACTTCCGCCTCGCGGGCGGGGACACGCTCATCGTGATCGGCACCCGCGAGGGTGTCGAGGCGGCCGCCGCGATCCTCGGCCAGGAGTGAGCGCCGTGCACTCCTCCGCCCTCTTCCTGATCGAGTTCGGCGCGATCATCCTCGCGCTCGGTCTGCTGGGCCGGTTCGCCGGGCGCTTCCAGTTCTCCCCGATACCCCTCTACCTCCTGGCCGGCCTCGCCTTCGGCGAAGGCGGTCTGCTGCCGCTCGGCACCAGCGAGGAGTTCGTCGCGATCGGCGCCGAGATCGGCGTGATCCTCCTGCTTCTGATGCTGGGACTCGAGTACACCGCCAGCGACCTGGTCACCAACCTCAAGACGCAGTACCCGGCGGGCCTGGTGGACTTCGCGCTCAACGCCCTGCCAGGCGCGGGGATGGCCCTTCTGCTGGGGTGGGGCCCGGTCGCCGCCGTCGTGCTCGCCGGCGTCACCTGGATCTCGTCCTCCGGGGTCATCGCCAAGGTGATGGGCGACCTGGGCCGCCTCGGCAACCGGGAGACGCCGGCCGTCCTGAGCATCCTGGTCCTGGAGGACCTGGCCATGGCGGTCTACCTGCCGATCCTCACCGCTCTGCTCGCCGGTGTGAGTCTCGCCGCCGGAAGCCTCACTCTCGCCATCGCCCTCGGTGTCGCCGGTACGGTCCTCTTCCTCGCCGTCCGCTTCGGACGGGTCATCTCGCGCTTCGTCTCCAGCGACGACCCCGAGAAGCTCCTCCTCGTCGTCCTCGGCCTGACCCTGCTGGTCGCCGGGATCGCCCAGCAGCTCCAGGTCTCCGCCGCCGTCGGCGCCTTCCTCGTCGGCATCGCCCTCTCCGGGGAGGTGGCCGAGGGCGCGCACATCCTGCTCAGCCCTCTGCGGGATCTGTTCGCGGCGGTGTTCTTCGTCTTCTTCGGTCTGCACACCGACCCGGCGAGCATCCCGCCGGTGATCCTGCCCGCGCTGGCCCTGGCCCTGGTCACGGCGGCGACGAAGATCGCCACCGGTTACTGGGCCGCGCGGCGGGCCGGGATCTCGGTGAAGGGCCGCTGGCGGGCCGGCGGGACCCTGGTCGCCCGGGGTGAGTTCTCCATCGTCATCGCCGGTCTCGCGGTGACCGCCGGCATCGAGCCGGGCCTCGGCCCCCTCGCCACCGCGTACGTCCTCGTCCTGGTCATCCTTGGCCCGCTCACCGCCCGCTACACCGAACCGATCGCCACGTACCTCACCGGCCGGCTCCGGGGGCGTCCGGTCTCGAAGCCGGACCGCGCCGGCGTACGCACCGAGGTACGCGCCGAGGTACGCGCGGAAGCCGATGTCGACGCGCATGCCGAAGTCCTCGGCACGTCCTCGGCCCAGACCTCCGGCGACGCGCCGCCGCAGGAGACGCTGGAGCCGGTGGACGACGGCACCAGGTGATTGACTGCGCCGTATGGACCTCACACCAGAGCGCCCTCAGGCGGGAGCTCCCCCGTTCGACCCCGAACTGAGCGTGGTGCTGGCGGCTTTGGGAGAAGGGGCGACGGTCCCCCTCACTCCGGAGGACCTCGCCGCCGTCCAGGAGCGGGACGTCGCGACCCGGCCCAGACCGACGGTCCGGGAACTCCGGGCCGGCGGCCGCTTCGAGGTGGAGGAGCTGCGTGTCCCGGGCGCGCCGGGCGGGCCGGACGTCACACTCGTGAGCGCACGGCCCGCAGGGATCACGAGGCCGCTGCCCCTGCTGTACTACATGCACGGCGGCGGAATGATCATGGGCAACGCCCCGTCCGTGCTCCCGGGGGTGCTGGACGCATGGGCGGTCACGCTGGAGTTGGCCGTGATCTCCGTCGAGTACCGGCTGGCACCTCACGCGCCGTACCCCGGACCCGTGGAGGACTGCTACGCCGGGTTCGTGTGGGCGGCGGAGCACGCGGCCGAGCTGGGCGTCGACCCGGACCGTGTCCTCGTCGGAGGCAAGAGCGCCGGCGGCGGGCTCGCCGCGGCACTCGCCCTGCTCAACCGTGACCGGGGCGGGCCTCGACCGATCGGACAGCTGCTGCTGTGTCCGATGCTCGACGACCGTGGCGACACGTTCTCCAGCCACCAGATGGCCGGCGTCGACACCTGGGACCGGACCTCGAACACCACCGCGTGGCAGGCGCTGCTCGGCGACCTGTACGGAGCCTCCGACGTACCGCCGTACGCGGCTCCCGCCCGCGCCACGGATCTGTCCGGGCTGCCGCCCGCCTACATCGACGTCGGGTCGACCGAGACCTTCAGGGACGAGGCCGTGGCCTACGCCGACGCGATCTGGCGCGCCGGAGGCCAGGCCGAACTGCACGTATGGCCCGGAGCCTTCCACGGTTTCGACAGCTGGGCGCCGGACGCGGCGCTCAGCCGGGACGCGGGCGAGGCACGCCTCCGCTGGCTCCGGCGCATCCTCACCCGGGAAGGCCCCCAGGGCGTGTCGGCACATTAGCGCCGTCCGCCCGAAGGGCGGGCGGGGCCTTCACAGCTCACCCTGGGCCCCACCACTCCCCTGGTGATCGCCGTTCGGCGAAGATGGTGGGGTCAGCCGTCCTCATCACGCGAGGAGCGTTCGCACACATGCCCCCTTCCGGTGCCGGCCCGAGGCCGCCGACGATCGCCGACGTCGCGCGAGTCGCCGGGGTGTCGCGTACGACGGTCTCGCACGCCCTCAACGGGATCGGCAAGGTCGACCCGCGGACCCGCGAGCGCATCAAGCGGGTTGCCGGGGAGCTCGGCTACCGGCCGAACCTGCGGGCGCAGAGGCTGCGGCGCGGACAGGCCAAGGCCATCGCGCTCGCCTCGTCCATGCCGTTCGCGGTGGCCGGAGGCGCGTCCCGGCTCGGCTTCTACATGGAGGTCGCGGCGGCCGCCGCCGAGAGCGCCCTCGTGCACGACTACGCGCTGGTGCTCGTCCCTCCCGTGCAGTCCGGGTCCGCCCTCCACTCCGTCGACATCGACGGGGCGATCGTCGTGGAGCCCGACGTGGACGACGTGGCGGTGGCGACGCTGAAGGAGCGCGGACTGCCGTACGTGACGCTCGGCCGACCGGTCCCCCCTGACCAGGACGTGCCGTACGTCGATCTGCGCGGCGGGCTCGTCGCGGAACTGCTCCTCGCCCATCTGCGCGAGCAGGGGGCGCGGCAGCCCGCCCTGATCGTCGGCGCCGGTTCGCGGCACTCGGCGGTCGACGCCCGCGCCGCCTTCGTGCGGGTCGCCGAGGAGGAGGGCCGGCCACCGATCGTGGCGACCGCGCCCGAGTCCGGCGGCGAACAGGCCGGGTACGACAGGTGCGCGGCCCTGCTCGCCGAGCATCCCGGGATCGACGCGGTCTGCGCGCTGGTGGACGCCTTCGCGGTGGGGGCGGTGCGGGCGGTCCGCGACAGCGGGCGGGCCATCCCGGACGACGTCATGGTCGTCACCCGGTACGACGGTCTGCGCGCCCGCACCTGCGAACCGCCGCTGACCGCCGTCGATCTGCACCTGGACCGGGCGGCGGCCGGGGCCGTGGAACTGCTCCTCGCCCGGCTGCGCGGCGACTCCGCCGGGGCGGTGACGGCGACGGTGCCCGAGCCCCGGGTGATCGCCCGGGCCTCGTCGCTGCGGAGCACCTCGGGGCGGTGACGGCGGGCCCCGCCGTGGCCGCGTGCAGGAGTCGTATCCGTACGCGCGAGCCGTACCCGTACGCCCGAGCCGTACCCGTACGCGCGGGCCGGCTCAGATGCCGAGCATCAGGACCACCCCCGAGACCAGGGCGAAGCCCAGCACGAAGAGACGCATCCGCCGCGCGTCCAGGCGGTGGTGCACCAGCCTGCTCAGCCACGCTCCCGCGGCGATCGCGGGCAGCAGGGCCGCGGCCCGTCCGAGGTCCGCGGGGTCCCCCTCCCCCGTCGCGAACAGCAGGAGCAGGGAGGCGACTTCACCCACGAGAAAGCACGCGGCGACGGTGGAGCGCAGCTCGGCCGGCGGCCGATGCTGGTAGACCAGCGCCAGCGGCGGACCGCCGACGCCCGTCGCGGTCTCCGTCAGACCGGTCACCGCACCCGCGCCCACATAGGCGGCCCAGCCGGGTGTGAACGCGGGCGCGGCCAGGCTCACCACGGCGGCGAGCACGGTGGCGGCGCCCACGAAGAGGCCCAGGCTCCGGTCCGGTATCAGCCAGAGCAGCGCCAGTCCGCCGGGGGTGGCGGCGAGCCGCGCCGCCGTGATCCAGCGCGCGCCGCGCAGATCGAGCCAGGCCCGTTCGCGCCAGACGACGTACGCGTTGAGCGGGATCATCGACGCCAGGACGAACACCGGGAGCAGGCCGGGGTCGAGGATGCCCGCCACCGGAGCGACGATCAGGGCGAAGCCGAGCCCGCTGCCGCCCTGGACGAACGCGGCGACGGCGACGGTGACGGCGAGCACCGCCAGGGTCTCGGCGCTCACCGCGTGGTGCTCCGTTCCCGTGCCGTCGTGGAGGTGGGGTGGACACGGGTGATGGCGGCCCTTCCCACGGCGGCGCGGGCCAGTTCGGCCGCCCGGCTCACGAGGGCGGGGCCGTCCCAGTCGACGGGCCGGCCGCACCAGAGTCGCAGGCGGCCCGCGACGAACACGGCGCTGATCTGGTCGCGGTTGCCACGCCGTACCAGCTCCCAGGGCAGGTCCCAGGAGAGCGCGAGTTCGGGGTTGGTGATGTCGACGAGGAGGAAGTCGGCGGCGAGGCCCTCCGCGATCGTGCCGGTACGCGCGCCGAGCCCGACGGCGTCCGCGCCCCGGCGCGTGGCGTGCTCCAGCCAGGTCCAGCCGGCGCCGCAGGACGAGTCGCCGGTGACAAGTCCGTACGCGAGCCGCTGGGCGAACTCCGCCGCCTCCGCGAGCCGGAATCCGTCGCCCCGGGTGCCGTCCGTGCCGAGTCCGAAGCGGACGCCGCGTTCGGCCATGGCGGTGGCGGGAGCGACGGCGTTGCCCTTCCAGGCGCTGGCGACGGGGTTGTAGCTGACCGCCGTACCGGTGTCGGCGAGCAGGGTGAGCTCGCGCGGGGTGAGGAGAGTGGCGTGCGCGGCGAGCAACTGGGGTCCCAGAGCACCGATGTGGTGGAGGTGTTCCAGGGGGCGCAGTCCGTGTCGTACGAGGGAGCGCTCGACGCCTGCGAGGTGCTCGTTGACGTGGATCTGGACGACGGCCCCGGACTCGGCGGCGAGGCGTGCGGTGGCGCGGAGGGTCTCCTCGGTGGCGGCCTCGGGGATGGAGACGGCGAGGGAGGGGTGGACGAGCGGGTCGCCGTCGTAGCGGGCGAGATGCTTCTCGGCGTCGTCCAGGACGGACGGGTTCTCGGTGTCGGCGTCGTTGCAGACGAGCCCCAGCACGCAGCGGATGCCGGCGTCGCGGGCGGCGGACGCGATCACGTCGATGTCGACGTCGGCGCGGGTCCCGGCGTCGGCGACGGTGGTGAAGCCACCGCGCAAGGCCTCGTACGCGGCCAACTTGGCTGCCACGTAGGCCGATTCCTCGTCGAGGGCGCCTTCGAGCGGTACCCACACCCTGCGGAAGATCTCCGACGGTTCGCCGAAGGCGAGCGCGGAACCGAAGCTCTGGGTCAGGTGGTGGTGGGCGTCGACGAAGCCGGGCATGAGGAGATGGCCGGGCAGGCGCACGGGGTCGAGGCGCGGATGCGTGCGTACCAGTTCCTCCGTGGGTCCCACGGCCTGGAAGACACCGCCGGAGACGACGGCCGCGTGGCCCTCGGCCGGGCATTCGGGCAGCAGGACGGCGTCCGGTACGAGGAGGAGTGGGCCGGTGCCGTGGAGGAGGTCGCGCGTGAGCGGGTTCATCGGTCGCTTTCCGTACGGGAGGTGTCGCCCGGGTGGGTGGTGCCGGTCGGGTGGGTGGTGCCGGTCGGGTGGCCGGTGCCGGTCGGGTGGCCGGTGCCGGTCGGGTGGCCGGTGCCGCCCGGATGGGTGCCGCCCGGGTCGGTGCCGGTCGGCGGGGCTGACGCGGGCGCCGGGGCCGGGGTGTTCGACGGGACCGCCGCCGGCGCCGGGACTGTGCCGGTCGCCGGGGCTCGGCCGGTCACCGGGACTGCGCCGGTCGCCGGGGCTGGAGTGGTCCGGGTCGCGGTGGCCAGGCGGGCCGTGACGTTCGGCCGGACGTGGTGGAAGAGGATGTTGAGGACGGCGGCCACGAACGCGCCGACGGCGACGCCGCTTTCGAGGAGGATGCGGACGTTCGGCGGGAAGCCGCCGTACACGCCGGGAACGAGTATCGGCAGCAGGCCGAGCGCCAGGGCGACGGCGCAGACGAAGGTGCTCGTGTGCCTGTCCAGGTCGGAGCGGCCGAGCATCTGCACGCCGAGCACGGTGATCACGGCGAACACGACCATCGCGGTGCCGCCGACGACCGCCGACGGGATGACACTGATCGCGCGGGTCACAGGCGCCAGGAAACCGATGACGACGAGGACGACACCGGCCACGGCGGTCACGTAACGGCTGCGCACACCGGTGACGCGGACGATCCCGATGTTCTCGCCGCTGGTCACCATGAGCGGGAGCCCGAAGAAGCCGCCGAAGAGCGAGGTGAGCGCGTCGCCGCGGACGGTCTTGGGGACGTCGGTGCGCTTGTCGATCTCCTTGCCGACGGCTTCGGCGTTGATGACCGTCTGCCCGGTGGCCTCCGCCATGGAGGCGAGGCTGTAGAGCATCAGCGGCAGGGCCGCGACCAGGTTGAACTGGGGTGAGCCGAAGGGCATCAGCTGCGGCAGCGTGAACAGACCGCCGTCGGCGGCCCGGCCGAGGTCGACGGCGCCGAGTACCGCGGCGAGAGCGCTGCCTGCGAGGAGGCCGAGCATGACGGCGAGTTGGCGCAGCATGCCGCTGAAGAGCAGGTAGAACGCGACGGTGAAGCCGATGGTGGCCATGCCGAGGCCGAGGTCGAGGGGGTCGGCGAAACCGGGCTGGCCCGGCCGTCCCGTGACGAGGACGGCACCGACCTTCACCAGGTTGACGCCGACGATGACGATCATCGTGCCGATGACGAGGGCCGGGAAGAAGGCCAGCAGCCGCGAGAAGACCGGCAGCACGACGAAGTAGAAGGCGGCGGTGAGGATCACGGCACCGGTGGCCGTGCGCAGTCCGTGCTGTTCGGCGATGGCGAGGAAGAGGATGAGCGGTGCGCCGCCCGGAAGCATCACGAACGGCAGCCGGGGGCCGAACTTCCAGGGGCCGAGCGACTGGATCAGCGATCCGACTCCGGAGAGCACGAAGGCCGCGGAGAGCAGATCGACGGTCAGACCGGGGTCGAGGCGGAGGGTGGCGCTCATCAGGAAGATCGCCGAGATGGGGGTGGCGGCCATGACGAGGACGTGCTGGATCCCGAAGAGCAGAATCCGGCCGAGGGGGCGGGACTCGTCGACGGGGTGGGGTGCGGTCTGGGGCTGGGCGTGGGGCTGGGCCTGGGGTTGCGTTGGGGTCGTGTGGGGACTGGACACGTTCGGGCTCCGTTCGGGCGTCGATGCACGCTCGGATTTCAGCCGCGATCCGGCCCTGGACGGAGAGCCAAATCGATTTGGCCAAATCGATTTGGCCGCCAGTATCGAAGGGCGCTGGAGGACCGTCAAGGGGTACGACGACAGAGCGCCGCCCGCCCTGACTCCGGACGAGCGGCGCTCCGGCTGCCGCGTGTTCCCGTGCCCGGATCGGCCGGGTCGGCGGAGTCACTGGCGCCTATGGCACTGAGTGTGTTTTGCTGAGGGTACTCAGTGCCAAAAGCCGGTCCGCATGACTAAGGGGAGCTCACCATCATGGGCAAGGACTTCGACCTGTATCGCCTGTCCGAGGAGCACGACATGCTCCGGGAGACGGTCCGTGCGCTGGCGGAGGCGAAGATCACGCCGTTCGCGGCCGC
>NZ_JBHUYJ010000121.1:0-22621 GCF_042668715.1 Streptomyces sp. NPDC057271 | reverse complement strand
ACCCTCTCGGGCTTTCCTCCGGGCTTCCCTTCGGTCTTTCGTGTTTCCAGCTTAGCAGATCCGTTTTCCGTTTCCGCCACCCGCTGGAGCGGGCTTGCCGTTTCGAGAATTCGCATTTCGCGGCTTCCCTTGCGGCGGGGTCAAACACTACCAGGCTTTTCCGCTGCCCCTGACCACTCCCCCGCGGGCATGCAGAGGTGTAGACCACTGGGGTTAGGATCTGGCTTGATAGGTGCTGCCGACCCACGACTCAAAGTCGCGTTGGGGTCAGGCAGGAGTACGACAGTACATCCCACCGTCAGTTGAGGCAAATCGTTTCTGGCTAGTCCTAGGTCCGCTAACTGGTACGTCTCGTGCGGAACCGGGACTTTCCATGACATACGCTTCTGAACAGTACGCCGTCCAGGACAGGCAGTGACGGCGCCACACCATCTCCGCCCCTGGGAGGCTTCCCATGACAACCGTGACGTCGCCGCTTGCTGGACGCGCCATCGGTCTCGCAGCAGTACCCGACCCCGTCTTCTCCGGCGCGATGGTCGGTCCCGGCACCGCCATCGATCCCGTACGTGAGCCGTCCGAGGCCGTGTCGCCGGTCGACGGCGTCATCGTCTCTCTGCATCCGCACGCGTTCGTCGTCGTCGACGGCGAGGGACACGGGGTGCTGACGCACCTCGGCATCGACACCGTTCAGCTCAACGGGCAGGGCTTCGAGCTGCTCGTGAGCAAGGGCGACACCGTGACGCGGGGACAGGCCGTCGTCCGTTGGAACCCCGCCGAGGTCGAGGCCGCCGGCAAGTCCCCGATCTGCCCGGTCGTGGCCCTGGAGGCCACGGCCGACTCCCTCTCCGATGTCGTCGACAGCGGCGACGTGAAGGCCGACGACCAGCTCTTCAGCTGGAACTGAGGCCGGCGTCGTCCTCGTGACGACCACGAGTTCGACATTCATCGCGGCGGCCGGTGCCGCCGCTCTATCGGAGACGGGTGAGATGGAGACAACGCTGCGAGGCGTCGGCGTCAGCCACGGAGTGGCGATCGGCGAGGTCCGGCACATGGGTACGGCGGTTCTCGAGCCGCCGGCCAAGCAGATCTCCGCCGGGGAGGCGGAGCGCGAACAGGGGCGCGCCCGCCAGGCCGTGGAGGCTGTGGCCGCCGACCTCATCGCGCGCGGCAATCTGGCCGGCGGTGAGGCTCAGCATGTGCTGGAGGCCCAGGCGATGATCGCCCAGGACCCCGAGCTCATGGCCGACGTCGACCGCCGGATCGCGGTCGGCAGCACCGCCGAGCGCGGTATCTACGACGCGTTCTCCCACTACCGCGAGCTGCTCGCGGGTGCGGGTGAGTACATGGCCGGGCGCGTGGCGGACCTGGACGACGTGCGGAACCGTATCGTCGCGCGCCTGCTCGGTGTGCCGATGCCGGGCGTGCCGGACAGCGACGAGCCGTACGTGCTGATCGCGCGGGACCTGGCGCCCGCGGACACGGCGCTGCTCGACCCGGCGCTGGTGCTCGGCTTCGTGACCGAGGAGGGCGGGCCGACCAGCCACAGCGCGATTCTCGCGCGGGCGCTGGGTGTGCCGGCCGTGGTGGCGCTGCCGGGTGCGGGCGAGATCGGTGAGGGCACGGTCATCGCGGTGGACGGTTCCACGGGTGAGATCTTCGTGGACCCGACCGAGGAGCGGAAGGCGCGGCTGACCGAGGCCGCCGCGGCGCGCAAGGCCGCGCTGGCCGCGTCCACCGGTCCGGGCGCGACCTCGGACGGGCACAAGGTGCCGCTACTCGCCAACGTCGGTGGTCCCGCGGACGTACCGGCCGCGGTGGAGGCCGGTGCGGAGGGTGTCGGTCTGTTCCGTACGGAGTTCCTCTTCCTGGACGACAGCAGGAAGGCTCCCTCGGAGGAGAAGCAGGTCGAGGCGTACCGCAAGGTGCTCGAGGCCTTCCCCGAGGGCCGGGTGGTCGTGCGGGTGCTGGACGCCGGTGCGGACAAGCCGCTCGACTTCCTGACTCCGGCGGACGAGCCGAACCCGGCGCTGGGTGTGCGGGGGCTGCGCTCGCTGCTCGACCACCCGGAGGTGCTGCGGACGCAGCTGACCGCGCTGGCGAAGGCCGTCGAGGGGCTGCCGGTGTACCTCGAGGTCATGGCGCCGATGGTGGCCGACCGTACGGATGCGAAGGCGTTCGCCGACGCCTGCCGTGAGGCGGGGCTGCAGGCGAAGTTCGGCGCGATGGTGGAGATCCCCTCCGCCGCTCTGCGGGCTCGTTCGATCCTGCAGGAGGTGGAGTTCTTGTCGCTCGGCACCAACGACCTGGCGCAGTACACCTTTGCCGCCGACCGGCAGGTCGGTGCGGTGTCTCGGCTGCAGGACCCGTGGCAGCCGGCGCTGCTCGACCTGGTGGCGCTGTCCGCCGAGGCGGCCAAGGCCGAGGGCAAGAGCTGTGGTGTCTGTGGTGAGGCCGCTTCGGATCCGCTGCTGGCCTGTGTGCTGACGGGTCTGGGTGTCACCTCTCTGTCGATGGGTGCCGCGTCGATCCCCTATGTGCGGGCGACGCTCGCGAAGTACACGCTGGCGCAGTGCGAGCGGGCCGCTGCCGCGGCTCGGGCCGCCGACACGGCCGAGGAGGCCCGGGTGGCCGCGCAGGCGGTGCTGTCCGGGGAGTGATCCCGGTGGGTTCGTAGGTCTGGGAGGGGCTTCCCGTCACGGATGTGGCGGGGAGCCCCTTCTGCGTCAGTGGTGGGAGGGCCAGTCGTCCTCGTCGGGGGTGAGGGCGAATCCGGCTCGGTAGTCGACGTCGGGCTCCGGGGCGATCGGTTCTCCGGTGCGGGCGTCGGTGCAGTAGGCGCTGAAGACCTCGGCTTCGGTGAGGGGTTGGAGGGTCCCTGCGGTGAGGCGCCAGCCGTGGAGGCGGTCGGGCGTTCCCGGGCTCGTGGTGCGCAGGACCACTCCCCCGGAGGTGCCGAGGGCGATGCCGGCGGCGAGGACGGTGGCGAACTCGGCTGCTTCCCCGCTGTCGAGGTGGGCCGGTCCGCCTCCGTCGCGGGTCGCGTGGACCACGGCGAGGAGGTGTTCGTCCTCGGCGGGGACGCTGCAGACGATGTGGTGGCTGCCGGGACCGGCGGCTTCGAGGAGTCGGGTGAGGAGGCGTGAGGCGTGGGAGAAGGCGGCTCGGCCGATGTCCTGTCCGCAGGCGGCGCAGTCTCCGGCGTCGGCGAGGAGTGTGGAGGCGTACTCCCATGTGGCGTGGCGGACGGCGGTGTCGATGAGCGTGGGGACGAGTGTGGTCATGGGCTGTCCGGTGTACGCGACGAGGGCACCTGTGGCTGCCAGTCCGGCGGTGTAGCGGCTGCGGCTGGCGGGGCGGTCGGGGTCGATGCCGGTCTCCTCGCAGTAGGCCGCGTACTCCTCGGGGTCGAAGAGGGCGACGGTGGTGTGTCCGCCCTGGTTGGCGAGGGCCTTGAGGAGGCCTTCGACCTGGCGGAGGTAGGCCGGGTGGTCGTCGAAGGCGAAGGTGGCGTACCGGCGCATGGCGGTGAGGTCGTCCGCGTCGGCGAGGAGGCCGACGGTGCTGGGGACCTCGCGGCGCAGGGCGCGGCGCATGGATGTGGTGGTGCCGGGCTTGGTCATGTCTCCCCCTGAGCGCTGTCGATCAGTGCTCACTCACCGTAACCGTCGGCACTGACAGTGGCGGTTCGGTGAGGCGTCCGCGGATGACGCGGTGCTGTGCGGCGCCTGCGGCGACGAGGCCGAGACCCAGCAGGGGCCAGGCGAGGGCGCCGGCGGAGATGACGCCGGTGACGAGGAGGGGGCCGGCGAAGCGCTGGGTGGACTGGGCGAGCCCGTGGACGCCGAGGTAGGCGCCCTGCGCTTCCGCCGGGGCGAGGGCGACGGAGAGTTCCCAGGAGGCGGTCGCGTGGATGATCTCGGCGAAGGTGAAGGCGATGACGGCGGCGACGAGTGCGGTGATGGCGAGGGCGCTGCCGCCGGCGGCCGAGGCGGCGAGGGCGAGGGTGCCGACGAGGAGGACGCCTGCGAGGGGGACGAGGAGGCGCCGGGCGGCCGGGGTGGTGGCGCCGAAGCGGGCGAGCGGGACCTGGAAGAGGACGACCAGGACGGTGTTGAGCACCAGCAGCAGTGGTGCCATCCCGACGGGTGCGGTGGTGGCGTGGACGATCCAGAGCGGGACGGCGACCTGGAGGATCGTGTCGTCGAGGAAGAGGGCGGCGTCGGTGGCCGTGTAGGCGAGGAAGGTGCGGTCGCGCCAGGGGCTCGCGGGTCGGGTGGGGGTGCGGCCCTCCGTGGCCTGTGAGGTGGCGGCGATGCGCGAGGGGGCGGGGGGTTCGGCGCAGCGCAGGGTGAGGACGGCGATGACGAGGTACGTGACGACGTTGCCGACGAGGAGCAGTGCGTAGGCGCGGGTGCTGCCGGTGGCGAGTGCGGCGGCGGCGCCGAGGCCGCCGATGGACCAGCCGATGTTGACGGTGGTGCGCTGGATGGCCTGGTAGCGGACGCGGTCGGGTCCGGCCTGGCGCGCCGCGTACAGCTTGATGAGGACGCTGCCGGCGCGGTCGGGTAGTGCGCCGAGGGCGGAGTAGAGCGTCAGCAGGAGGAAGTTGTCGGTGGTGAGGAGGGCGAGGAGGGCGCCGCCGCGCATGAGCTGGGCGCCGACGATGAGCCGGACGAGGGGGAAGCGGTCGGCGAGACGGCCGGCGATCGGGGAGCCCGCGATGCCGACGCCGCCGGAGACCGTCATGAGGAGGCCGACCTGGCCGAGGCCGAGCCCGGAGACGTAGGTGAAGTAGAGGACGGTGCAGCCGGCCCAGAGGCCGGTGCCGGTCTTGTCGATGATGCTCACGAGGAGCATGCGGCGGCCGTCACGGCCGCCGGGTATGCGCTTGAGAACGGTGCTGTGCCATGACGTCCGGCGGCTCACTCGGTTCCCCCTTGACCAGAGGTTTGTATTGATACATAATTCAGTACGTGGCAACACAATATTCGATCCAGGGGACGACGGCCAAGGGGATTGCCGCGTCCGTCGAACGCGGCGTGACGGAGGGCGAGCTGGCCCCGGGCCTCGCGCTGCCTCCCGTGCGGCGGCTCGCCGACGAGCTGGGTGTCAGTGCCGGCACCGTCGCGACGGCGTACAAGGAGCTGCGGCGACGAGGCCTGGTGGTCACCCGCGGCCGGGGCGGCACCGTGGTCGCGGAGGCGGCCTCGGCCGCCTCGCGGCGACCGCCGAAGGTCCCGCCGGGCTTGGTGGACCTCGCCAGCGGCCTGCCCGACCCCGTCTTCCTGCCGGTCCTGCACCCCCCGTCGGAGATCCGCCCGGTGTACGGCTCGCACCGCGCCGTGCCCCGGCTCACGGCACTCGAAGAGCTGACCCACGACTGGTTCGCCCGCGACGGCGTACCGGCGGAGCGGGTGACGTTCGCCCACGGGGCGCTCGACTGCATCGCCCGACTGCTCTCCGTCGAGCTGCGGCCGGGGGACGCGGTGGCCGTGGAGGATCCCGGGTTCCACCATCTCCTCGACCTGGTGACGGCCTTGGGCCTGAGGATGGTGCCGGTCACCGTGGACGAGGAGGGGATGAGGCCGGACGCCCTGCGGGCCGCGCTGCGGGCCGGGGTACGGGCGGTGGTCTGCAGCCCGCGCGCGCAGTGCCCGACCGGGGCGTCGTTCACGCCCGCGCGGCGGGACGAACTGGGCGCGATGCTCAGGGAGTTCCCCGAGGTTCTGGTCGTCGAGGACGACTACAACGTGCAGATCGCCGGCCCCGAGGCACCCACGCTGGCCGCCGCGGGGCTGGAGCGCTGGGCGCAGGTGCGGACGGTCTCCAAGCGGCTGGGCGTCGACCTGCGGTGGGCGGGGCTCGCCGGCGACCCGGTGACGCTCTCGCGGCACGACGGCCGGATGCTCATGACCTCCGGCTGGGTCAGCCACATCCTTCAGGAGACGGTCGTCGGGCTGCTCTCCGACCCGGAGGTCACCCGGCTGGTGGCGGCCGGGGAGGCCGCGTACACGGAGCGGCGGCAGGCGCTGACCGGCGCGCTCGGCTCGTACGGCATCCGGTCGGTCGGCGCGAGCGGGCTCAACGTGTGGGTGCCCGTACGGGACGAGTCGGCGGTGGTCAACGGGCTGCGGACGCGCGGGTGGTGGGTCGCCGCGGGGGCGCGCTTCCGGATCGCGTCACCGACCGCGGTGCGGATCACGACCGCGGCCCTGGACGTGGCGGCGGCGGGGCGGCTCGCCTCGGACTTCGCGGACGTGCTGGGAGAGGCACAGGCGACGTACGAGGGCTGAGGACGCCGGGAGACGGCGGGGGGCGGGTGGCCGGGCCGCTCCCCCGCCGGGCGTCTCACCTGGCCCGGTTGCGGGCCACCTCCTCGTAGAAGTGCAGCAGGTCGAGGTTGTCGACCGAGCCCGGGTTGACCGCCTTGGCCATCGGGGTGCCCTGGAGGAGGCGCTTGACGGGGACCTCGATGCGCTTGCCCGTGAGGGTGTGGGGAACGCCGGGCACCTCGATGATGTCGTCGGGGACGTGGCGTGGGGAGAGTTCGGTACGGATCGTCCGCTTGATGCGGCCGATCAGCGCCTCGTCCAGGGTCGCGCCGTCCACGAGGTGGACGAAGAGCGGCATCCAGTAGCCGCCGTCGGGCTCTTCGAGGCCGATGACGAGGGACTCGCGGATCTCGGGGAGGCGCTCGACGGCCTCGTAGATGTCGGCGCTGCCCATCCGCACGCCCTGCCGGTTCAGGGTGGAGTCGGAGCGGCCGTGGATGACGACCGAGCCGTGGTCGGTGATCGTGATCCAGTCGCCGTGCCGCCAGACGCCCGGGAACATCTCGAAGTAGCTGTCGCGGTACCGGCTGCCGTCCGGGTCGTTCCAGAAGCGGATCGGCATGGACGGCATCGGGTTGGTGACGACGAGTTCGCCCACCTCGCCGGTCAGCGGCTTGCCGCTCGGGTCCCAGGACTGCAGGTCCGTGCCGAGACCGGCCGCCTGGAGCTCGCCGATGTGGACCGGGAGGGTCGGGACCGCTCCCGCGAAGCAGGAGCACACGTCCGTGCCTCCGCTCACCGAGGCGATCCAGAGGTTCTCGCGCACCTCGTCATGGAGCCAGCGGAAGCCGTCGGGCGGGAGCGGGGAGCCGGTGGTCGCGACGCATTTGATCGCCGAGAGGTCGAAGTCCCGGCCCGGGTGCACGTCCGCCTTGGCGCACGCCATGACGTACGCGGCGGAGGTGCCGTACAGCGTCGCCCGGGTGCGTTCGGCGACGCGCCACTGGGCGCCGGTGTCGGGGTAGCCGGGGCTGCCGTCGTAGATGACGACCGTGGTGCCCGTGAGCAGGCCGGAGACGAGGAAGTTCCACATCATCCAGCCCGTGGAGGTGTACCAGAAGAACACGTCCTCGGGGCCGAGGTCGCAGTGGAGACCCAGCTGCTTCAGATGCTCGATCAGAATGCCGCCCTGGGACTGCACGATGGCCTTGGGCAGGCCGGTGGTGCCGGAGGAGTACAGCACCCAGAGGGGGTGGGAGAAGTCGAGCTGCTCGAAGACCGGCTCCACGTCGGCCGCCGTCAGGTCCGCCCAGGCCAGCGCTCCTTCGGGGGTCTCGGTGCCGAGGAGCGGGATGTGGACCACGGCGCGGAGCGTCGGGAGCTCGGCGCGCAGCTCGGTCACGGTGTCGCGTCGGTCGTGCTCCTTGCCGCCGTAGCGGTAGCCGTCGACGGTGAACAGCACGACAGGCTCGACCTGCTGGAAGCGGTCCAGGACGCTGCGCGCGCCGAAGTCGGGCGCGCAGGAGGTCCAGACGCCGCCGACGGCGGCCGTGGCGAGGAGCGCGACGACGGCCTCGGGGATGTTGGGGAGGTATCCGCTGACGCGGTCGCCCGGCCGTACACCCAGGGCGCGCAGCTCGGCCGCGAGGGAGCCGACCTGTCGGCGCAGCTCGGCCCAGCTGATCGGGCGCGGCTCATGTGTCTCGTCCACATGAAGCAGGGCCGTGTCGTGGGGGCGCTCCTCGGCGGCGCGCAGGGCGTGCTCGGCGTAGTTGAGGGTGGCTCCCGGGAACCACTCGGCGCCGGGCATCGACCGGTCGCCGAGGACACGCTCGTACGGAGTGGAGAAGCGGATGTCGAACCACTCGGCGACGGCCTGCCAGAACGACTCCAGCTCGTCGACCGACCACCGGTGCAGGGCCGGGTACCCGCCCTCGGACGGGGCTCCGTGGCGCTCGGCGGCCCAGGCCTGGAAACGGGTGACCGCGGCGGCGGCGATGCGTTCCTCGTCCGGCTGCCAGAGCGGCTCGGTGTGCGCTGATGTCATGGGGCGGCTCTCCCTGGGCGTTACGCGGGTCTGCGTGTGTCGCGCGCACGTGCTGGGGTGTGCGCGTGACGCGGCTGACAGGGACGATGCCATGTGATCGTCATTCGCACCAGGGTTCCCCGCCCATGGTCGGACGGCTGAATATGTGCTCCCACCACGGGTGAACGGCAGTTGAACGGACCGCGCCCGGACCCTGGCGAATGGCAGGGTGAACTGCATGGACGGTCGTGAGCTGGTGCGTTCGGTGAGGGTGTTCGGATCGGTGCAGGGGTTGCGGGCGGTGCGTTCGGCGTGGCGGCAGCGTCGGACCGATGCGTGGGGGTTGCCGCCGAGGGGGGCGGAGCGGGCCCGGGTGCCGGGGCCGGTGGGAGAGGCGAAGCCGATGCCGGGTGGGGGGATCGTCCGGTTCGCCCGATCCGAGCTGAGGATCTCCGTGTCGGCCGGGGGCACGGTCTTCTGGGGCTGGGACGGGGCCGAGCCGCTCCCGTCGTACGCGTTGACCGGCGAGGCGCCCGAGCCCGACCCGCGGGCCGAGCTGGAGCCGGACACCGACGGCGGCTGGCGGGTGGTCTCGGAGCGGGTGACGGTCGCGGTGTCCCGGCACGGCGCGGTGGAGATCCGTACGCCCGGTGGTGTGGCGCTGCGCCGGGATCTGCCGCCGCGCTGGTGGGATCCGGTGTCCGGGGGACCCGCACGGTGGGTGCAGCGCAGCGAGGTGCCGGCGGACGCGCGGTTCTTCGGCCTCGGCGGGCGGGCGGCGGGACCGCGCCTGCGGGACGGTACGTACCGGCTGTGGAACACCGACCCCAAGGGCAGCTTCTCCCCCGGCGACGATCCCCTGTACATCACGATGCCGGTGCAGTTCGTCGTCGCGGACGCGGGGACGCATCTGGCGTTCCACGACAACTCCTGGGACGGCCACGTCACCCTCACCGAAGGTGAGGAGGGGGCCGGGTCAGGACACGACCGGCCGGGGACGTGCGAGGTCCGGATGAGTGGCGGGCCGCTGCGCTGCTGGGTGGTGGTCGGTACGCCCGCGCGCGTGCTCCATGGCTGGGCGGCCCTGACGGGGGCTCCGGCGCTGCCGCCGTCCTGGGCGCTGGGTCCGCAGCACGCGCGGTGGGGGTTCGGCAGCGCGAGGGAGGTACGGCGGGTGGTGGACGGGTATCGCGAGCGCGGCCTGCCGCTGTCCGTGCTGCACCTGGACATCGACCACTACGACGCGCACCAGGTGTTCACGGTGGACCGCGAGCGGTTCCCCGATCTGCCGGGGCTCGCGGGGGAGCTGCGCGAGCAGGGCGTACGGCTGGTGTCGATCGTCGATCCCGCGGTGAAGGCGGAGCCGGGGAACGCCGTGTACGACTCCGGGGCGGCCGCAGGCGCGTTCGTCCGCGACGGGCGGGGCGACGAGGTCCACGGGGTGGTCTGGCCGGGCGAGTGCGCCTACCCGGACTTCACGGACGCGGCGGTACGGGAGTGGTGGGGCGGGTTGTACGAGGAGCGGTTGGCGCAGGGCTTCTCGGGTGTCTGGCACGACATGAACGAGCCGGTCTCCTTCTCCCCCTTCGGGGACCAGACGCTGCCGCGCTCGGCCCGGCACGTCCTCGACGGGCGGGGCGGAGACCACCGCGAGGCGCACAACGTGTACGGACTGACGATGGCCCGGGCCGGCTACGAGGGGCTGTGCCGGCTGCGTCCGGAGGAGCGGCCCTTCCTCTTCTCCCGGTCGGGGTGGGCGGGCATGCAGCGGTACGGCGGGACCTGGTCGGGCGATGTGTCGAGCGGGTGGCCCGGGTTGCGGGCGTCCCTCTCGCTGGTCCTGGGGCTCGGACTGTGCGGGGTGCCGTACTCGGGACCGGACGTGGGCGGCTTCGACGGCAGTCCGTCGCCCGAGCTGTTCCTGCGCTGGTTCCAGCTGGGGGCGTGGATGCCGTTGTTCCGGACGCACGCGGCGATCGACGCGGGGCGCCGCGAGCCGTGGGAGTTCGGCCCCGAGGTCCTGGAGCACGCGCGCGTGGCGCTCACGGAGCGGGAGCGGATGCGGCCCTACTTCGTCACCCTCTCCCAGCTCGCGCGGTTCACCGGGGCGCCGTACATCCGGCCGGTGTGGTGGGGGGCGCCGGAGGACCGGGCGCTACGGGACTGCGAGGACGCCTTCCTGGTGGGCGACGCGCTGCTGGTCGCGCCGGTGCTCGCGCGGGGAGCCGACCGGCGGGCGGTGCGGCTGCCGCGTGGGCGCTGGTACGACACGGCGACAGGCCAGGCGTACGACGGGCCGGGGCAGGTCCTGCTCGACGCGCCGCTCTCCCGCATCCCGGTGCTCGCGCGAGCCGGGGCGGTGATTCCCGTCCAGGGGGAGGACGGCGGGCTGGAGCTGGAGGTGTGGGCTCCGGCCGCCGGGCGGACCGGCGGTGGGCTCGTCGTACGGGACACCGGTGACGGGTGGGAGGCGGCCGAGATCGAGCGGTACGCGTCGCGGCTCGTGGGCGGCCGGGTGGTGGTGGAGCGCGTGACGGACGAGGGGTCGGTCGAAGTGGGGCTTCCGGTGCGGGTGCGGGGGGTGACGGGGTAGGGACGGCGGGCGGCGGACGGCTACCGGATCACGGATGTCGGATGCCGGATGTCGGATCCGGCATCCGTGATGCGGTGTCCGGGATCATCCGATGTCCCGGAGGGGTCCCGTCAGGCGTACACACCGGCGAACCAGCGCCGTACCGCCTCCGTGTGCAAGGGGAACGGCAGGGCCGCCGGAGCATGGAGAACGTGCCAGCCGGTCGTCTCGTCCGTGGGGACCGAGGGTGGGAGTTCGGCGACCGGCCGGGCCGGGAGGAGGCCGAAGAGCAGCAGATGCCCGCCCGGGGAGCTGAGCGCGTCGGCGAGCCGGACGTCCTCGGCCGGCGCCTCGATCCCGGTCTCCTCGCGCAGTTCGCGGACGACGGCGTCCCGCCAGTCCTCGGCGTGGTCGATGAAGCCGCCGGGGAGGGCGACCCCGCCACGGGCGGGCTCGATCGTGCGGGTGATGACGACGAGGCCGCTCCCCCGGTCGTCCGTGACGGGGAGCAGGGTGACGGCGACGGGCAGCGGGTTGCGGTAGGCGACGGCGCCGCACGCGGCGCAGGAGCGGGGCCATTCGGCGGCCTCGGCGTATCGGGTGCCGCAACTGGAGCAGTAGGAGTCCTTCACGTCAGGACCGTACGCGATCACCCTTTCCCGTGCCCCGTGAACCTGATAGACGGTGCACATGACAGGACTTGCCTCCGCTCTCCGTGGACTCGCCGTGTCGGCGGCCGCCGGTCTGCTGGCCGCCACCGCCGCCGCACCGTCCGCGCAGGCCAGACCGGAGCCGAAGGCGCCCAAGGAGTTCGTGGCGCTGAGTTCGGTGGACCGGACGATCATTCAGGAGATGCGCTACACCACGGAGCACAACTTCGTCGGCGAGCCGGTCGACGGCTACCGGCAGCCGCTCTGCATTCTGACGCGTCCCGCCGCCGAGGCTCTGCACCGCGCGCAGGTGAGACTCCTCGCACGGGGCTACTCGCTGAAGGTCTACGACTGCTACCGGCCGCAGCGCGCCGTCGACCACTTCGTGCGGTGGGCGCAGGATCCGACCGACGAGCGATTGAAGAAGGAGTTCTATCCGCGAGTCGACAAGTCGAGGCTGTTCGAGGACGGTTACATCGCCGAGAAGTCCGGACACAGCCGCGGCTCGACCCTCGACGTGACGATCGTGCGGCTGCCCGCCGCGCCCACCCGCCCCTATGTGCCGGGCGAGGAGCTGGTGGACTGCTCGGCTCCGCGCGACGAGCGGTTCCCGGACAACTCCGTCGACATGGGAACGGGCTTCGACTGCTTCGACACGCTCTCGCACACGGACGATCCGCGGATCCAGGGCGTTCAGCGGGCCAACCGGCAGCTGCTGAAGGAAACGCTGGCCGAGCAGGGCTTCGTGAACCTGCCCGAGGAGTGGTGGCACTTCACCTTCAGGCCGGAGCCGTTCCCCGGCACGTTCTTCGACTTCCCGGTGGCGCGAAGGTCGGTGGCCGGGCACTGAGGCCCCAAGGATGACGGCCGGCCGGGGCCACCCCCGTGGGTCCCGGCCGCCCGTTCCGTACGTAGGGACGCGATAAAGGTCCGTACGGTTCTCAGCGTGCGGCATCCATGGCAGACTATCTGACGCTTCGTCAGATGAGGGTGGTCTCGGGTCGGGGAGGACCGTCGTGGCACGGACGCGCAGGCCGGTGGTGGCCGGATGGTTCACGGACGACGGCGGCGACGGCAACGACGACGACGCAGCCGGCCGTCACGGATCCGGCCGTGACGGATCCGGCGGTGAAAGCGAGTTCCGGCTCCTCGGCACCCGCTGTACAGCCTGCGCCTCGGTCTTCTTCCCGCGCGAGGACACCTGGTGCCGCAATCCCGGCTGCCCCGGCGGGGGCGAGCTCGTCGAGACCCCGCTCTCGCGGCACGGCCGCGTGTGGTCGTTCACCGACGGCCGCTACCGCCCGCCGGCGCCCTATGTCTCCGACCCCGACGCGCCCTGGGACCCGTACACCCTGATCGCGGTCGAGCTGGAGGCCGAGGCGATGGTGGTACTCGGTCAAGGGGCGCCGGGCGTACGGACCGGGGACCTCGCCGTCGGCATGGAGGTCGAGCTGGTGCCGGGCGTCCTCCACGAGGACGACAAGCACACCTGGACGACCTGGCACTGGCGGCCGGTGCACGCGCGCGTGACGGACGGGACGGAGGAGCGGTCGTGAACGACATCGCCGTGCTGGGTGCCGGAATGCACCCCTGGGGCAAGTGGGGCCGCAGCTTCGTCGAGTACGGGACGGCGGCGGCGCGTGCCGCGCTGGCGGACGCCGGGCTCGACTGGCGGGACGTCGGTTCGGTGGTCGGCGCGAACACCATGCGGTGCGGGTATCCGGGGTACGTGGCGGGAGCGACCTTCGCGCAGGCGCTCGGCTGGCAGGGGGCGCGCGTCACCAGCGTGTACGCGGCCTGTGCCTCCGGCGCGCAGGCCGTCTCCACCGCACGCGCGCAGATCCTCGCCGGCCTGGCGGACGTGGTGCTCGTCGTCGGCGCGGACTCGGCCCCCAAGGGCTTCTTCGCCCCCGCGGGCGGGGAGCGGCCGGACGACCCCGACTGGCTGCGCTTCCGGGTCCTCGGGGCGACCAACCCCGCGTACTTCGCGCTCTACGCCCGTCGGCGCATGGCCCTGTACGGGGACACGGTCGACGACTTCGCCCAGGTGAAGGTGAAGAACGCGGCGGCAGGGGCCCTCAATCCGCTGGCGCGCTACCGCAAGGCGGTGAGCGTCGACGAGGTCGCGGGCTCGGCCGTCGTCGCCGATCCGCTACGACTGCTCGACATCTGCGCGACCTCGGACGGGGGCGCGGCGCTGGTGCTCTCCAGCATGGAGTTCGCCCGTCGCCACGGACACCCGGATCCCGTCCGGGTCCGGGCCGTCTCCACCGTCACGCCGACGTACCCCAAGGCGGTCCTCGACCTTCCCGACTTCGCGACCGACTCGGCGGCCGCCCTCTCCCCCGCACCCCACTCCTTCCGCGCGTCGATCGCCCGCGCCGCGTACGAGGAGGCGGGGATCGGACCCGAGGACCTGTCGCTTGCGGAGGTGTACGACCTGTCCACGGCGCTGGAACTGGAGTGGTACGAGGACATCGGCCTGTGCGGGGCAGGCGAGGGCGCCAAGCTCGTACGGGAGGGGGTCACAGCCCTCGGTGGGCGCGTCCCGGTCAACACCAGCGGCGGTCTCGGGTCGTTCGGCGAGGCCGTCCCCGCCCAGGCCATCGCACAGGTCTGCGAGCTGACCTGGCAGTTGCGCGGCACGGCGGGAGACCGGCAGGTGCCCGGGGCACGGGTCGGGATCACCGCGAACCAGGGGCTGTTCGGGCACGGATCGGCGGTCGTGGCGGTGCGCTGAACAGCGGCACCGCCACCGTGGGGGTCCGGTGCGGCCGGGTGTCAGGTGGTCACGGGCGTCCCGTGGTCCGCGAGGACCAGGGCGTGCTGCACGACGGCCACGAGCACGTTCTTCACCGACTGACGGTCGCGGGCGTCGCACATCAGGAGCTCGACCTCGGGGTCGAGGTCGAGAGCCCCTCGCACGGTCTCGGCGGGGAACCGCTGTGCGCCCTCGAAGCAGTTGACCGCGACCGTGAACGGGATCCCACGCCGTTCGAAGTAGTCGATCGCCGCGAAACTGTCCTCCAGGCGCCGGGTGTCCGCCAGCACGATCGCCCCGAGCGCGCCCTGGGCCAGCTCGTCCCAGAGGAACCAGAAACGGTCCTGGCCGGGCGTGCCGAACAGATAGAGGACGAGGTCCTCTCGGAGCGTGATCCGGCCGAAGTCCATGGCGACCGTGGTGGTCGACTTGTTCTCCACCCCGTGCAGGTCGTCGACGGGCCGGCCGGCCTCGCTGAGGATCTCCTCGGTGCGCAGCGGACGGATCTCGCTGACTGCGCCGACCAGAGTCGTCTTGCCCACCCCGAAGCCTCCCGCGACCAGGATCTTCAAGGTCACCGGTTCGACGAACGGCTTGGTGCGGCTAGAGCGCCCGAAGGCCATTGATCACCTCGCGGAGAATGCTCACGTCCGGCAGCTCGGCCGGCGGAACGGGGCGGGTCACATGGACGAGTTCGTCCTCGACGAGGTCTCCGACGAGGACGCGGACGACACCGACCGGAAGGTCGAGTCCGGCGGCGAGTTCGGCGATCGACTGAGGCGTTTCCGAGCAGCGCTCGACGATCTCCACATGCTCCGGGGAGAGCGTCTGGTCGCGGCCGGGGTCGTCGGCGGCCGGCTCCGGCACCACCACGGCGATCAGGTCGAGGCGGTGCCGGGTGGCGGCGCTGGTCCGGCCTCGGGTCATCGCGTACGGACGGACCACGGGACCGGCCTCGTCGTCGAACCAGTGACGGGCGGGCTGGCGAGCCTGGTCCCACGATTCCGCGGGACGTGTGCCTCCGGTGGTGCGCCCGGCCGTGCGTTGCCCGGCCGTGCGCTCGGCCGCGCCTTCGGTCGTGCCCTCAGTCGTGCCCTCAGTCATGGAGTCCCCCCACTCACCCTCCGGTGGACAGCCCGGAGCGAGGCGCCGTCCCCAGGTGGATGCCGACCCGCTTGACCATCAGCGTCATCTCGTAGGCGACCTGGCCGACGTCCGAGTCGGCGTCCGCGAGGACGGCCAGGCAGCTGCCGTCGCCCGCCGCCGTGACGAAGAGGAACGCGTCCTCCAGTTCCACGACGGTCTGGCGGACCTTGCCCGCATCGAAGTGGCGGCCGACGCCCTTGGCGAGGCTGTGGAAGCCGGAGGCGACGGCGGCCAGGTGCTCGCCGTCCTCCCGGGTCAGGTCCGCGGAGGCGCCGGTGGAGAGTCCGTCGCTGGAGAGCACCAGGGCCTTGCGGATGGACCGGACCCGCTGGACCAGCTCGTCGAGGAGCCAGTTCAACTCGCCGTTGCCGTTTCCGGAGGTGTGGGTTGCTGCGGCGTTCGGTGCGGTCATCGACCGTCCCCCTCGGGTGTCGTTCCTGGTGCTGTGGTCTCGGCGTTCTGCTGTCGTCCGCGCTGCCAGCCGCGCTGCATCGATGCCATGCGGTTGCGCACTTCCTCTGCGTCTCGCTCGAAGTCTGTGGCGGCCGGGGCGGTGGAGCCCACGGTCGCCTCGGTGTCGGTACGGCCGCCCGTGCCGCGCAGCTGCGGCGCGAGGCTCGCCTGGCGGACCCGGCGGGGCAGCCCCCCGAACGGCGCGGGACCGTCCGGGGACCCGGGCCCCGCGGGCGCCACGGAGCCGTCACCGGCGGGCGGTACGGGACCCACCGGCGGTACGGGCCCGGCAGGCGGTACCTCACCAGTCGGCGATACGGGTCCGGCAGGCGGTACGGGCACCAGTGTGGGCGGGGTGCCCGGTTCCGGTGTCTCGCCGCCCGGGGCGGAGTTCGGGTGGGCGCGACCCGGCTCGTCCACCCGGCGGCCGTGGTCCACGACCAGCGTGGGCGGGCGGCGCCGGGGCAGCGGCACGGGGCCGCTCCGGTCCGGGGCCCGGTCGGACGACTGGTCCGGGGCCTGCTGGTGCTGCTCGCCGCCCGGGGCGGGGGCGAGACCGCGGCGGTGGCCACGGGGCCGGAAGAGGCCACCGCGCTCGCTCTCGGTGTCCTCCAGGTCCGCGGCGGACGGGCCCAGCAGGTCGTCGAAGCCGGAGGCGCCGAGAGGTGCCTCGAGCTCGACGGGTCCGTCGAGAGGGACGTCCGGCGAGTCGTCGAGCGGGCCGTCGAGGAGCGAGGAGCCCGCGGAGCGCCGGGAGGCGCCGGCCGTGGACGCGCCGCCCGGCACCTTGGTGAGCGCGGGTCGGCGGCCCGGCTGGTCGGCCGCACCGCTCTGCCGGCCCTGCGGTCCGCGCTCCAGGGCCCGGTCCGTGGACGCACGGTCCAGACGGAAACCCCCGCCCTCGGTCTCGGGGGCGTCGGTGAGCAGGGCGGCCGGAATGAACACGACCGCCGTGGTCCCTCCGTACGGCGACGGCTGGAGCGAGACCCGGACGTTCTGGCGCTGGGCGAGCCTGCTGACCACGAAGAGGCCGAGGCGGTCGGTGTCGGAGAGCTCGAACTCGGGGGTCTCGGCGAGGCGGAGGTTGGCGTCGAGCAGCAGGTCGGGGTTCATGCCGAGACCGCGGTCGTGGATCTCCAGGGTGAAGCCGTTGGCGACCCGCTCGCCGAGGACCTGCACGGCGGTGTGCGGGGGCGAGAACACGGTGGCGTTCTCGAGGAGTTCGGCGATGAGGTGGGTGAGGTCGGCGACGGCGGGGCCGCCGACGCCGAGCCGGGGTAGTCGGCGGACCTCGATCCGCTCGTAGTCCTCGACCTCGGCCACGGCCGCGCGCACCACGTCCATGAGCTGTACGGGCTTGCGCCACTGGCGGGAGGGCGCGGCGCCGGAGAGGATCACCAGGCCTTCGGCGTGGCGGCGCATACGGGTGGTCATGTGGTCGAGGCGGAACAGATCGGCCAGTTCCTCGGTGTCCTCGGTGCGCCGTTCCATGGTGTCGAGCAGCGTCAACTGGCGGTGCAGCAGGACCTGGTTGCGGCGCGCGAGGTTGACGAACACCTCGGAGACACCGCGGCGGAGCTCGGACTGCTTGACGGCGGCCTCGACGGCGGCCCGCTGGAGGGTGTTGAGTGCCTGGCCGACCTGGCCGACCTCGTCGTCCTCGTAACGCAGATGCGGTACCTCGGTCTCGACGTCGACGAGTTCCCCGGCCGCGAGCCGGCGCATCACGCTGGGCAGGCGTACGCCGGAGACCTCCTGGGCCTCTTTCCGGAGCCGGCGCAGGTCGCGTACGAGGGCACGGCCGATGCGGACGGAGACGACGACGGAGACGAGCAGGGCGAGGAAGCCGAGGACGCCGGCGACACCGGCCTTGAGCAGCACGCTGTAGGCGGCTGGCTGGACGCGCTCCTGGTAGCGGTCGCCCGCGGCGGTGTTCTCCCGCGCCAGGTCGTCGAGGACCGGGGTGGCCCACTGCTCCCACCGGTCGGCGGTGACGACGCGCGGGTCCCGGGTGGGCCCCGCGGCGATCAGGTCCTCCTCGGCCCGGCGCAGCGTCTGGGTGCCGGGGCTGCCCCAGTACCTCTCGAACCTCTCGCGCTCGGCGGCGGGGAGGATCTCGAGGTTCATGTCGTAGAAGAGGTCACGCTGGGCGATGAGATCCGCGACCGCGCGCAGCTCCTCGGCCGTGACGCGTTCGGAGATGAGCGCGGAGACGACGAGCGCGTCCTCGCGCGCGAGCATCTCGCGGCCGCGGGTGACTCCGACGAGGGCCCGGCCCTGCTTGTCCATCTCCACGTTCTCGAGCGCGTGGAGGGTGGTGAGGAAGCTGTAACAGGGGTCGACCAGGCGGTTGTAGAACTCGAGGGCCTGGAGGCGGCCGATGCTGCGGTTCTCCACGGACCGGCGCAGCGCGTCCAGGCCGTCGAGCGCCGTGAGCAGGGCGTCGAGTCGCTGCGAGGCGACGGGTCGCATCTCGCCCCGGACGCCGGACTCGGCTGCGTTCCGCCGGATGAGGGCGATCTGACGGTCGGTCGACTCACGCTGGGTACGCAGGGTGGTGAGGGCTTCCGAGGCGCGCGGGTCGGCGAGGTAGACCAGCGACTGGCGGCGTTCCTTCTGGAGGACGCGCGCGGTGTCCTCGATCGGGTAGCCGACCTTGTCGACGATGTAGCCGACGTCGAGGAGTTGGTCGGCCTCACGGCTGGTGAGGACGGTCGCGAAGCCCCAGAGCCCGGTGAGGGAGAGGAGCGGTACGAGCAGCAACGCCACGATCTTCCGGCGGATGGACTTCCCGCGAAAGCGCATGGCCTCCCCCAGTTCGGCCGGCCTCCGCCCGGCGCGGAGGTCCTCCTTTGCGACGCGTGGCGTCAACACACAGCGTCAACACATGGCGTCAACCATCAGCTTCAACAAACGGCGGCGCGAGCCTACTACTGCATCACAGCCAACTCGAAGGCGCATCTGGGCGATTTTCAGCCTCCCGAGTGAGCGTTGATCAGGAGATGTCCTGGTATTCGGGGAGTTGGTCTTCGGCGGTGTGGCGCAGGACACTCGGCCGAGGGTGCGGGCGACCGTTCGGGGGATGGCTGGAAGTGTTCGTTCCGGTACGAAGGCGGGGAAACCTTTTGCCCTCGTCAAGCGTCATTGTGTGCGGGGAGGGGTGTGTCCGTGTAAAGCCACTCAAGACGGGCAGCCACCCCTGAGGGACGTTCAGCGGTGGGGAGTGACGACACGATGGAGCACGAGGCGCGGTCCGCGCGGCAGTTGTGGGTGGAGGACGAGAAGGGCCGGCGTCGTCTGCCGGACCCGGTGCGTACCGCCGCCGTACGAGCCGTGATGATCACGTCGGTGACACTGATACAGGCGATGGTGGCCTTCTTCTGCGCGGTCACGAGTTCGTGGCTCGCGTTTCCGATGCTGTTGACCACGGTCGGCAGCACGGTCGTGGCGACGTGGAGCGTCCTCGATGTATGGGTGACGCGCCAGGTCTGGAAGCAGCGGAACGGCGTGGTGTCGGAGCCGAGCAGTACGGCTCGGACGTCGCGGCGCGAGCGGCGGCGGGCGGAGAAGGCCACACGGACGGCGGAGGCCGATACGGGTCAGGGGGCCGCTCCGATACGACGTGCGGAAGCACCGGCGCTGTCCGAGGCGGCCTGAGGCACGGCCCGTGAGCCTCGGGCCCGTTGACGTGGTCCGAGGCGCGGCGACGTCGAACGGCCCGGCACCCCGCTTGGGGGCCGGGCCGTTCGTCGTACTCACTGCGCGACGGGCTCCTGCGCCGGCGAGCGGCGGAACATCCGGGTCGCGGTGATCTCGCCGTGGACGGCCCCGTCCTCCGCGGTGGGCTGCGGAAGGCCCGGGCGCAGATGCTCCTCCACGCTGATGTACTTCAGCCCCGCCCGCAGGTCCGCGTCGTTGCGCAGCCGGATGACCAGGGGGAACTCCGCGAGCGCGGTCGTGTCGAACAGACCGGTCGTGTACAGCAGCTGGACGCCGAGGGCGTCCGAGACGGCCCGCTGCAGTTCGAGGAGGTACGTGGCGTTGGCGCGGCCGATCGGGTTGTCCAGGAACAGCGTGCCAGCGTGGCGGTGCTTGTCGCGGCCCCGGTCGTTCGAGCGCAGCGCGGCCATCGTGCAGTAGAGCGCGATGGCGGCGGTGAGGAGCTGGCCGCCGGAGAAGACGTCGCCCATCTGCCCGACCGGTACCCGCTCGGCGCGCAGCACGGCGTCCGGCTTGAGGATCTCCACCGCGATGCCACGCGGTTCGAGCGCCGCCTGAACGCCCCGAAGGAGCAGGGACATGCCGTCGCGGCGCAGGTCGGAGTTCTTCTTGACGGCGGCGCGGGTCGCCTCGTCGATGACCTCGCCCAGCCGCTCGGTGAGGGTGGCCTGGTCCGGCTCCTCGAAGCGGATGCGCAGGAACTCCTGCCCCGACCACTCGCCGAGCCCCTCGGGCAGCCGGGACAGCCGCTGCGCGGAGCGGAGCGTGGTCAGCGCGGACTCCACCAGACCGCGCAGCCGGTCGACGATCGAGTCGCGGTTGCGCTCCAGCTGCTCCAGCTCGTCGGTGAGGACCCGCAGCCGGGGCGCGAAGGCCTCGGCCCACTTCGCGGCGTGCTCGGGGAGCGCGGCGGCGGGCAGTTCGCGGATCTGCTGACGTGCGGGGGTGCGGACCTGCTCGTAGCGCGTCGAGTTGGCGTGCCGGACGAGGATGTCGCTCGCCTCGCGGACGGCCGCGTCGGCAGCGGAGAGCTCGGCGGAGCAGGCGCGCAGCGAACGGCGGGCCTCGGCGGCGGTCTGCCGGGCTTCCTCCAGCGTGCCGGGGTACGTCTCGGGCCCGTCCTCGTCGTCCTCCGTGTGGTCACGGAGGAGGTCGCGCAGGAGTCCCGCGGTCTCGTCGAAGCCGCTCGCGGCGTCCTCGGCGGCGCGGTGGGCGCGCAGAAGGCTCGCGTGCGTGGTGCGTGCGGCCTCCAGGGCGTCGCTGCGGGAGGCGAGTTCGGTGGTCGCGGTGCGGAGCAGGGTCTGCGCCTGCTCGGCGTCGGCGGGGACCAGCTCCTCGGGGAGCTCGGTGTGCGACGCGCCGTCCTCGGGGGCCAGTCGCTCGGCCTCGCCACGCAGCCGGCCGAGCTTCTCGCTCGCCTCGGAGGCGCGGGTCTCCAGCATCTGGACGAGGGCCTCGGCGCGGGCGGCGGCGGCCTGGCGGGACGGGCCGTCGGCGCCGTCGGTCGACTCCAGGAGCTGTTCGGCGCGGGTGCGGACCTTGTTGGTCAGGCGGTCCAGCTCGGCGAGCGCCGCCGACTCGTCGCTCTCCGCGCGCGCCTGCTCGGCGCGGAGGTCCGCGCCGACGCCGACCTTCTCGTACAGCTGGGACGCGGCACGGTACGCCTCGCGGAGGGTGGGGAGCGCGGTGCGCGGCGCGGCCGGGTCCTCCTCGGGCAGCTGGTCGGGGGCGCCTGCGATCTCGGCGCGCTCGGCACGCAGGGCGCGGGCGGTGCGGTGGGCGTCGTCGGCGGCGCGCTGGGCGGCCCGGCGGTCCTCGTCGGCTGCGCGTGCGCGCTCCAGGCAGGTCTGGGCACGGGCCTCGGACTCGGCCGCGTCGTCGGCCAGTTCGCGGAGCTTGGCCTGCCACGCGGCGCGCTCGCGCAGCCGGAACGCGAGACCCGCGAGGGCGTCGGCGACGCGGCGGGCCCGCTGGGCGGCCTCCTGACGCTCGTCCCGTACGCGCGCGGCGTCGGCGGCGGCCTCGTCGGCCTCGGCCCGTACCGTACGGGCTTCGGCGAGGGTCTCCGCCGCGGCTTCGGCGGTCTCGCGGGCGGTGGCGGCGACGGCGGCCAGCTCGGCGAGCATGCCGGGCGGGCAGTCGGCCCGCCAGGAGCCGATCCGGGCGGCGAGGGAGCGGTCGCCGGTGAGCCGGGCGGCGAGGCTGCGGATCTCCTCGTCGCGCGCGGCGGCGCGGGCGCGCAGGGCGTGCCGCTCCTCGTCGGCGGCGTGCTCGTCGTGCATGGCCGGGTTCGGCGGGACGAGGAAGACGCCCTGGTCCTCGCCGGATTCCGGGCTCGGTACGGGAGCCAGGAGCGCGGCGGCCGTGCCGACGGCGACGGTGGAGCGCGGCAGCAGGGCGGCCGTGCGCAGCACCTCACGGGCGCGGGTGTACGAGACGGGGTCGGTGATCACGACGCCGTCGACCAGCTCGGGGCGGGCGGCGAGGACGGCCGCGTGGTCGGCGGGGTCGACGGCCTGGGCGAGGTAGCGCCAGCCGGGAAGGGCCGGGATGCCCTGCTCACCGAGGTACTCGACGGTGGCCAGGACGTCCGGGCCGGGCGGAAGGAGTCCGCCGTCGCCGAGCGCGCCGAGGATGCGGGAGTCGTCGGCGGCGGCGGTGCGCAGGTCGAAGAGCTGGCGCTCGGCGGAGGCGATGGACTGGTCGAGAAGCCGGCGCAGGTCGTCGGCGTTCCGGTCGAACTCGGTGACGGTGAGCGGGCCGTGGTCCCCCATGGGACCGGTCGCGCCGGCGAGACCGAAGGCGGCACCCGCGGCGGTGTCCGGCTCCCATCCGTGTTCGCTCCGGCCGGCCGCGCCGTCAGCGGCCTGCGAACCGTCCTCGGTGGCCGCCGCCGTACCGGTCTCCCCCGCGCGCTGGCCCGGGAGCGGGGACGTCGGCCGGGGCGGCAGGCTCAGGAGTGCGGAGAGGCGGTCGTCGGCCGCGAGGGACTCGGCGGCGCGGCGCTCCGCGTCGTAGGCG
>NZ_JBHUYJ010000120.1:0-22933 GCF_042668715.1 Streptomyces sp. NPDC057271 | reverse complement strand
CCCTTGAGGGCGTCCGCGCCGTACTCCGTCAGGTCCTCGAACTTGTCCGACTGCTGCTGGGTGACGGAGGCGATCCGGCCGACCTCGATGCCCTGGACGTCGGCGAGCCCGCCCCCGCCGGCGAGCCGGGTCTGGAGCGACTTCCAGTAGTCCTGCTCGTCCTCGGTGTCGGACTGCTTGATCGTCACGTTGGGGTGCAGCTTCTCGTACGCGGCGTAGAGCCCGGCCTCCTTGTAGCCGAACGAGCCGAACAGGTCGACGGTGATCGTGACCTTTCCGCCCGCGCTGTCGGAGGAGCCGTCGGATCCCCCGGATCCGCAGGCGGCGAGCAGGGCCCCGGTGAGAACGACCGCGCCGATCCGTACGGCGGCGGTCGTTCTGGCGGCTCGGGCAGTTGGCATGGGAAGCCTCCGTCTTGAGAGCGCTCTCAGGAATGCGTCTGGAGCGTGCCTTCCGAGGTGGGTTCCCGTCAAGAGTCGAACGCGTAACAGCTCGGAGTACGCCCTGACCTGTCCGCGCGCTTCAGGAGCCGTAGGCGGCGGAACCCCGGTCGGGGGAGGGTCAGGCGGAGGCCCGGCGGACCAGCTCGGTCTCGGTGACCACCGGCTCCGCGACGCCCACGCCGTCAAGGGTCCGCATCAGCAGCCGTACCATCAACCGGCCCATACCCTCGATGTCCTGACGGACCGTCGTGAGTGGAGGATCGGTCGACCCGGCCACCGGGAGCACGTCGTCGAAGCCGACGAGCGCCACGTCCTGCGGGACCCGCCGGCCGTGCTCGCGCAGAACGCGCAGCGCGCCCGACGCCATCAGGTCGTTGGCGGCGAAGACGGCGTCCAGATCGGGGCGGTGGCGCAGCAGCTCGGCCATCGCGAGCGCCCCGCTCTCCTCCGTGAACGCCCCCTCGGCCACCAGATCCGCTGCGGCGTCCGGCAGCTCGTCCCGGTATCCGTCGAGCCGGTCGAGCGCGGAGGTCTGGTCGCGCGGCCCGGTGATGTGCGCGATGTTCCGGCGGCCGAGCGAGCGGAGATGACGCACGGCGGTGCGGGCGCCCCCGCGGTTGTCGCAGTCGACGTACGGGACGGGCGGCTCGCCCGCGGGTCCTTTCCAGCCGGGCCGTCCGCCGAAGACCGTGGGCACCTGCGCGCGCCGGATGATCTCCGGGAGCTGGTCGTCGTTGTGCAGCGAGAAGGCGAGCGCTCCGTCGACATGGCCGCCGCCGAGGTAGCGTGCGATCCGCTCGTGATCGCCCGGGCCCTCCACCCAGAGCAGGACCAACTGGGCGTCATGGGCGGTCAGTTCACGGCTGATGCCGCGTACCTGCTGCTCGAAGAAGGGGTCGGAGAAGATCCGGAACTCGGGCTCCGCGATGATCACGGCGACGGCGCCGTTGCGTCGGGTCACCAGGGTCCGTGCCGCGTGGTTGGGGACGTAACCGAGCTCCGCGACGGCCTCGCGCACCTTCTCCGCGAGCGCCTCCCGGACCCCGGCCCCGCCGTTGACGACTCGGGACACCGTCGCCCGGGACACCCCGGCGCGCGCGGCGACGGCTTCCAGGGTCGGGCGCGTCCCGGACGTCGTTTCGCTCAAGGCTGGCTCCCCACGGGCATGGTGGTACGACAGTGCTGACAGCGTCGAGGGTAACGCCTGGTCGGCCGGGCCAGGAGGAACGGAAGCGGCCCACCCGGGCACGCGCTCAGCGACCCGTGCGCAGGACGGTCACGCTCCGTAGCGCGCGGTGGCGGTGGTGGGCATCCGCGATGCCCGCGAGCGACGGGCGGCCGAGTTCCCGGTAGGCCACGGCGAGCAGCTCGTGCGCGTACGCCTCGTGCTCCGCGCGGCCGTACGAAGCCCAGTGCAGGTCGCGGCCCAGCGCCAGGGCCTCCGCCGGATCGCCGCCGTCCGCTCGCCGCAGGGCCTCGTCACGGGCCTCCCGGACCGCCGCGGGGTCGGCGAAGAGCTTCTCCACGGAGGTGCCGAAGCGGTACGCGTCGGCCGCGCCCAGCGGCGGACGGTCCAGCGCCGTCGCCCCGGAGACCAGGGCTCCCGCGCCGTCCATGGTCGTGATCCGGGCGGTGTCGACGGGCCGCCGCCGGAACACGTACGCCTCGGAGTAGGCGAGCCCCCGCTCCGTGCGCTCCCCGGTCTCGAAGCCGGTCAGCGCCGTCCGCAGGTGCCCGAGATCGTCGAGGCGCGCCTGCTCCTCCTCCTCCCCGTCGGCCGCGTAGTGCGCCAGGTCGCGCTCCGCCGCCTCGATCCGGGCCCGGACGGCCTCCAGCGGGGTGCGGTGCCACCGCTCGATCCCGTCGCCGTCGTTGGTGTAGTACGAGGCGACGCCGTCGCACACGCGCCCGTCGTCCGACCAGAGGCCGAAGTGCAGTCCGCCCGAGCCGCCGTGCAGGAAGGTGAGGAACTCCGGCGGATCGCGGTAGTACCGCCCGTGCACCCGGATGTCGAGTCCCTCCCGGGGGAGCGCCGACGGGTCCGCGAACAGGTCCGTCACACCGCACGGCGAGAACTCCAGGTCGCCCAGCGCGCGCCGCTCGACGGGGCCGAGTGCGGCGAGGAAGTCCGCGAACCGGAAGAAGGAGTCGGGCAGTTCGAGCCCCCACTCCGCCTCGACCCGCCGCGCGACGGCCTCCCGCACCGCCGGATCGCCGTACCGCTCCGCCTCCATCGCCACCGTCCGCTCCCGCCCCTCGCTCCGTACAGGCGACGAGCCTATCCAGGGCGGACGGGTGCGCCCCGCGCCGGGGGAGAAGTGGGGCGCACCCGCGCACTCAGTGCTCGTGGATCGTGTTCGTCTCCGCGATCTTCTTCCACGACTTCGGCCGCACCGGCTCAGCCGCAGGAGCAGCCGCGGAGGCAGCCGTGGGCCCCGCGGCGGCCGGCCGTGCCGAGGCCCCCGTAGCGCCCGCCGTCGAGGTGGCCGGCTTGACCGGCTGGTAGAGCCAGGTGTCGAAGAGCCCGGCCAAGGGCCTGCCCGAGACCCGCTCCGCGTACGAGACGAAGTCCGCGACCTTGGCGTTGCCGTACCGGAACTCCGTCGGCCAGCCCTTCAGAACGGCGAAGAAGTCGTCCTCGCCGATCTCGTTGCGCAGTGCCTGGAGCGCCAGCGCGCCCCGGTCGTACACGGCGATGTGGAACTGGTTGGCGGGCCCCGGGTCGCCCGGCTTGACGGTCCAGAACGGGTCATCGGCCGTCCGTGTCGCGTAGACGTGGTCCGCCAGCTCCTGTGCGGTGTCCTCACCCTCCTTCTCCGACCACAGCCACTGGCTGTAGCGGGCGAAGCCCTCGTTGATCCAGATGTCCTTCCAGCGGTCGACCGAGACGCTGTCGCCGTACCACTGGTGCGCCAGCTCGTGGACGACCACCGACACGTTCGCCCCGTTGGCGAACTGACGGGGGCTGTAGAAGGGCCGGGTCTGTGTCTCCAGGGCGTATCCGCTGGTCACGTTGGGGACATAGCCGCCGAGCGCGTTGAAGGGGTACGGCCCGAAGACCTCCTCCAGCCACTCCGTGACCTCGGCCGTGCGCTCGATCGACGCCCGCGCCGCGCCCGTGTTGTCGCCGAGGTCCTTGCTGTAGGCGTTGAGTACGGGGAGTCCGCTGGCCGTCGTGTCGGTGGTGATGTCGAACCTGCCCACCGCCAGCGTTGCCAGGTACGTCGCCTGCGGCTTGTTCGATCGCCAGTTGTAGCGCGTCCAGCCGAGCCGCGAGGACTGCGACTTCAGGACGCCGTTGCTGATCGCCTGCGTTCCGGCCGGCACCGCGACCGAGACGTCGAAGGTCGCCTTGTCCCGGGGGTGGTCGTTGGACGGGAACCACCAGGCGGCCGAGTCCGGCTCCTGGGCGGCCACACCGCCGTCGGGGGTGCGGTGCCAGGCGGTCCAGCCGCCGATCCTCACCTCGGAGGGCTTGCCCGCGTACCGCACGACGACCGAGACCGTCCGGTTCTTCTCCAGCGGGGTCGCCGGGGTGACCACCAGCTCCTGCTCGCCGCTCTTGGAGAACCGTGCCTTCCTGCCGTTCACCCGCACCTCGCCGACCTTCAGTCCGAGGTCGAGGTTGAAGCGGGAGAGGTTCTGCTTCGTGGTGGCGACGATCGTCGCCGTGCCCTGCAGGAGGTCGGTCGCGGGCTGATACGTCAGCCTCAGGTCGTAGTGGGAGACGTCGTAGCCGCCGTTGCCACTGGCCGGGTAGTAGGGATCGCCGATGCCCGACGCGCCGGGAACGTAGTCGGCGGCCGATGCCGGGATCGCCAGCAGGAGAGAGGCCGCGAGCGCGCTCGGAACGACAAGTCTGCGGTGCACGAGAGCTCCAAGTCGGTAAGGAGGCAGGGGTAAGGCGTCAGAAGGGTGTTCGGTCCTCAGCGACGCCATTCAGCCCCCGACGCCCCGTCGCGTCCAGAGGGCCTCCTTTCACACGATCGCCATTCGGCCGAAACGGACCCTCGCGTCGGAGGCGGCCCCTCCGGCCCCCGACGGCCCTCTTTTGCAAGGGAGTTGACGGGGGTACGTTCCGGCCCATGGCGATACGTGTGCGGAGAACCCGCGGAGCCCGTCTGTCGTACGGAACCCTGGCCGTGGCCGCCACGGCCGCCCTGATGTCCGCCCTCGTCTCCCCGGCCGGCGCCACGACCCAGGCGACAGCCTCAGGGGCACGGGAGTCCCGGCCGGTGTACTCCTACGGCGACGCCGTCCGGGAGTCCGTCTGGGTGGACACCGGGCTCGACGGCGACGGCGACGGCCGCAGCGACCGGGTCGCCGCCGACATCGTCCGCCCGCGGGAGACCGCGGCGACCGGCCGGAAGATCCCGGTCATCATGGACGCGAGCCCGTACTACGCCTGCTGCGGCCGGGGCAACGAGGGCCAGAAGAAGACCTACGACTCCGCCGGGAACCCCGTGCGGTTCCCGCTCTTCTACGACAACTACTTCGTGCCGCGCGGCTACGCCTTCGTCGCCGTCGACCTCGCCGGCACCAACCGCTCCGACGGCTGCGACGACGTCGGCGGCCGGTCCGACGTCCGGTCCGCGAAGGCGGTCGTCGACTGGCTGAACGGTCGCGCCCGCGGCTACACCACCCGTACCGGCTCCGAACGGGCCCGTGCCACGACCTGGACCACCGGCAAGGTCGGCATGATCGGCAAGAGCTGGGACGGCACCATCGCCAACGGCGTTGCCGCGACCGGCGTGGAGGGCCTGGAGACGATCGTCCCGATCGGCGCGATCTCCTCCTGGTACGACTACTTCCACTCGCAGGGCGCCCCGCTCTACGACGCCAGCCCCAGCTGGCTCTCCGGCTACGTCAACAGCCCCGAAGCGCGAGGGCGTTGCGGCGCGGTCCAGGACCGCATCACCGCCGCCGCCCCGTACAGCGGCGACTGGACCCGCGCCTGGAGCGAGCGCGACCACGTCCGGGACGCCGGGAAGGTACGGGCGAGCGTCTTCGTCGTGCACGGGCAGCAGGACCTCAACGTCCGCGCCAACCAGTTCGGTCAGTGGTGGGACGCCCTCGCCGCCCACGGTGTCGAGCGCAAGATCTGGCTCTCCCAGACCGGCCATGTCGACCCCTTCGACTTCCGGCGCGCCGACTGGGTCCGCACCCTGCACCGCTGGTTCGACCACTACCTCCTCGGCCACGACAACGGCATCGACCGCGAGCCGATGGCGGACATCGAGCGGGCGCCGGACCGCTGGACCACCGACCGTGTCTGGCCGCCGCGCGTCACCCAGCCCATCATCCTGCGCCCCGGCACCGGCCGGGCGCCCGGCGTGGGCACCCTCACCCGCACCCCCGCCACCCCCGGCGCCACGGAGACCTTCACCGACGACCCGACCCTGGGCGAGACCGAGTGGGCCGCGAGGATCGACGACTCCACCCCCGCCAAAGCCGGGTTCACCACCCGGCCGCTCACCGGCGACCTGCGGCTCTCCGGCTCCTCCACGGTGACCGTCACGGCCACCCCGACGACCGGGACCGCCCATCTGACCGCCGTTCTCGTCGATCTCGGCCCCGACACCATCAGGGACTACGCGGCGCCCGGCGAGGGCATCACGACCCTCGCCCGGAGGTCCTGCTGGGGTGCGAGCACCAGCGGCGACAGCGCCTGTTTCAAGGAGACCGAGGCACGCACGGCGGACGTGGACTTCACCGTCGTCAGCCGCGGCTGGGCCGACCTGGGCACGTGGGCCGATCCGCGCAGGGGCCGGCCGCTGACCCCCGGCACGGCGTACACGATCACGCTGAAGCTGGCGGCCACGGACCACGTCGTACCGGCCGGTCACCGGCTCGCCCTGATCGTCGGGGGCACCGACCGGGACCTCCTCGACCCCCCGTCCACCACGCCGACCCTCACGCTCGACCTCACGCGTACGTGGGCGAGACTGCCCCTCGTCGGCGGCGCCTCTGCCTTCGCGCGGGCGACGGCCGGTACCGTCGACGCACGCTCGGCGCAGGCCGGGCAGCCGCTCATCGGTGTCGGGCCCGCGCGGTCGGACATCCCTGTCCCGGGTGAGGCCCGATGACCCGCACACCGAGCCGCCGCTCCCGGCGCACGATCGTCCTCGTGGCGGGGGTCGCCGCCCTCGCCCTTCCGCTCGTCGCCGTGCCCGCCGAGGCGGCCGGCGGCGAGGCCCCGGCCCCGCCCCCGCGGACCGGCTTCGAGCTGAGCCAGGGGGCGCGGTGGACCACGGAACGCCAGGAGACCGACTTCCTCGCCGCCGTCGACCGGGGCAGCGACCGCGTCGCCGTACGGACCGTCGGGACGACGAGACAGGGGCGCCCGATCCGGGTCGCCACGGTCGGCA
The DNA here is from genome assembly GCF_042668715.1 of Streptomyces sp. NPDC057271. Taxonomy (NCBI): domain Bacteria; kingdom Bacillati; phylum Actinomycetota; class Actinomycetes; order Kitasatosporales; family Streptomycetaceae; genus Streptomyces; species Streptomyces sp. NPDC057271. Next base: position 16,122 of record NZ_JBHUYJ010000120.1, on the reverse strand, counting down.
TCCGCGGCCCGGGCGCGGCCCGCACCACCGTGCTTCTCGTCTGCTCCCAGCACGGTGACGAACCGTCGGGCCGCGAGGCCTGCCTCGCCACCCTGCGCGACCTGGCGTACGCGCGGGACGACGAGACCCTCCGCTTCCTCTCCCGTACGACCGTCCTCGTCGTCCCCACCGCCAACCCGGACGGGCGCGAGGCGGACACCCGGGGCAACGCCGACGGGGTCGACGTCAACCGCGACCACATCGCCCTGGAGACCTCCGAGGGCCGTGCGCTCGCCGCCCTCATCCGGGACCGGCGCCCCGAGCTGATCTACGACCTCCACGAGTACGACGGCACCTCGCCGTACTACGACAAGGACCTGCTCGCCCTCTGGCCGCGCAACCTCAACGCCGACGCCCATGTGCGCGACGAGGCACGCACCCTGTCGGAGTCCTACGTCCGGCCGGCGGCCGGGCTCGCCGGCTTCGGCAGCGGGATCTACGGCATCTGGACCGATCCCCTGACCGGGCAGCCGGTCAGGCAGGTGGCCGGTGACGGCCAGGAGCGCATCCTGCGCAACACGGCCGGCGTCAAGCACTCGGCCGGGTTGCTCGTCGAGACGCGGATCGAGGCCCTGACCGAGGCGGAGAAGGGTGACGTCGCCCGGAACCAGCGCCGCCGCGTCGCCACCCAACTCAGCGCGCTCAAGGGCGCCTTCGCCTATGTCGAGGAGCGGCGCGGCCGCCTCGGCGCGGCCACGGCGCTGGCTCGCCACACCGGTTTCGCCGACCGGGGCCCCGTGCTGCTCGGCGGCGCCGACAACGACCCGGCCGAGCCCGCGGAGATCCTCCAGGACCCGCCCTGCGGCTACCGTCTCGACGCCGCGCAGTACGCCGAGTTCGGCGACGAGCTGGCGCTGCACGGGGTCACGGTCCGCGGGGAGGGCGGCGGGGCGCTCGTACCCCTGCGCCAGTCGCAGCGGGCGCTGGTCCCGCTGCTCCTGGACGGCCGGGCCGCCTACCGGCTCACCACCGGGGTGCCGGTGGAGGTCTGTTGACCGGCCGGGTTGGTCCCTGAAGTGGCGCGTCACCTGTGGTACTGCCTTACGGAGCGAGTTGAGTTCGTTCCGTAATGCCGTGAAAGGTGCCACCTGTGTCGCAGGAAGCCACCGGGAGGGGCTGCCGGTGACGGCGGCCCTCCCGCGCCGCCCCGGTCACGAGCCCAGGGCCCGCACCGACCGGACCGTGTTCGGTGTCACCGCCGTCCTCACCATCGCCTTCGTGGTCTGGGGCGCCACCGCCACGGACAGCCTGGAGAGCGTCTCCAGCAAGCTCCTCGACGGCCTGATCCGTAACTGGGGATGGGCGTTCATGCTCGCCGCCTCCGGTTTCGTCGTCTTCGCGCTGTGGCTCGCCGTCAGCCGGTACGGGCGGATCACGCCCCAGCCCCATGCCCTGGCCCCTGCCCAGCCCCACGTCCTGGCCCAGGCCCTGGAAGCGGGCCCGCGTGGCCGGCTCCGGCTCGATCCCGGGATCGAGCCGGAGTCCCGCTCGCCGGCCGTCAGCCGACGGCCAGCTCCGCAGCCCGCAGCGCGCAGCCCCAGGCGACGGTCACCCCCGCACCTCCGTGGCCGTAGTTGTGGACGAGACGCCCGCCGCCCGCCAGCGGCTCCGCCGTGATCCGGACCCCGCCCGACCGCGCCGGCCGCAGCCCCACCCGGTGCCCGAGCACCCGGGCGTCCGCGATCTCGGGCCGCACGCGAGCGCACCGTGCCACGATCGCCGCCGCCGTCGCCGGGTCGGGACCCGGCCGCTCGTCGTCCTCCTGCGCGGTGCCGCCCAGGATCAGCCGCCCCGGCTGCGGGAAGAAGTACGTCGTCTCGGCCGACGCCGCGTCGGCCGCCGTGAACCACTCCTCGATCCCCGGGTTCTCCACCACTACCAACTGTCCCCGCACCGGCCGCATCCGGGCGTCGGGGACGAGTTCCCTGGCGGCCAGACCGGTGCAGTCCACGACCACCCGTGCCGCATGGGCCGCCTCGGTGAACCCCGTCGCCGTACGGCGCTCCGTGACCACGCCCGCCGCCTCCAACCGGCCGCACAGCCACGCCAGATGGACGGGCATGTCGATCAGCGGCAGCCGCGCCGCGAGACCTGTTCCGTACGGCCCCGGCACCTCGGCCGACGGCAACTGCCGCAGCCCCGAGACCTCCCGCGCCCAGTCGCCCAGGTCGCCGGTGACCATGTCCGCGTGGACGCCGGGTACGATCCGAACGCCCGTCTCCGCCGCGTCTCCCGCGAGCTTCTCGTACACCCGGAGCGACTCCAGGGACCAACCGGCCACCTCGTCGGCCGGCTCGATCCGGTACGGCCACCACAGCGCCCCCGCCACCGCGGAGGTCGTCCCGGTCACCGCGTCCCGCGACCACACCCGTACCCGAAGTCCACGCTCCGCCAGCGTCAGGGCGGTCGTCAGGCCGATGACACCGCCACCCACCACGATCACGTCGTCGCTCATGGGCGGACGCTACCCCGACCCGATCACCGCACAACCCCGCGCGATCGCCGCGCGAGGGGAATACTCGCGGCCATGTCCTCTGCCCGCTACGCGACCTTCGCCCTGGCACCCGCGGTTCGACCCGGCGGCATCGCCCCGGACGGCGCCGCCCGTGCCCACCGGACCTTTCTGGACTTCGTCGTCGACGGACGGCCGTTGCTCTTCCGCTTCGCCGACCTCGACGCCGTCTCGCCCCTGGCCACCGACGTCCCGCCCGAGCTCCTCTCCACCAGCGCCCGCGCCCTTCTCCTCGACGCCGACACCCCGCCGGCCGCCGGCCGCCACGTCATCTACGGCAGCCCGGACGGCGACGGACGGCCCGCCCGCGGCGCCGTCAGCGCCGTGATCGAGCGAGACGGTGACGACGTCGTCTGGCGCGACTTCGTCCGGCAGACCGGTGACTGCGCCGACCCGACCCGCCTCGACGCCGACGGGCACAAGGACGTCGGCCCGTACCGCTTCCGCGCCACCGAGTACCGCGCCGCACTCGAAGGCCTGCTGACCACCGCCGAGCCGGCCGCGACGGCCACCCCGGCACGCGGCCGCCGTGTCCTGCTCTTCGGCGCCCGCCCCGCCGTGCTGCAGGAACTCGCCTCCGCCCTCGGTTCCGTCGGCATCGCTACCGGCGTCGTCTCCGACACCAAGGACCTGACGGACGAGGAGCTGCGCGGCTACGGCGTCGTCACCTTCGGCCGCGCCGTGCCGGAGGCGTTCCGCCGCCAGGTCCTCGACGACCTGGCCCGCGCCGGCGCCGTCGACGTCGCCTCCTTCGAGGGCTTCGCCCCAGTCACCCCCGTTCTCGTCGCCCAGACCGTCGACGCCCTCGACCCGACCCCGCCCGAGCGCCGGCGCCTCACCGCCCTGTCGACGGCAGGAGCGGACGCCACGGTCGAGATCGCCTCCGCGGTCCGGGTCCAGCTCGTCGCCCACCGCCTCGACCCCCTCCACCGGAAGCACACGAAGGTCCTCTTCGACGGGGTGCTGGAGGCGGGCACCCATCGGATCCCGCTCGGCACCGAGGCGGAACAGGGGGAGACGTTCCTGGTGGCCCGCACCACCGGGGGTGAGCTGGTCGTCCCGGTCCTCCCCTGAGCGGTGGCATACGATTCATCTCCTGATGACTGCCACACTCGTCGCCAAGGACCTCGCCGCCGGCCACGGCGAACGCTCCCTCTTCGCCGGCCTCGACCTCGTCGTCGCCCCCGGCGACGTCATCGGCCTCGTCGGCGTCAACGGCGCCGGCAAGTCGACCCTGCTGCGGCTGCTCGCCGGACTCGACATCCCCGAGGACGGCGAGCTGAAGCTCTCGCCCCCTACCGCCACCGTCGGCCACCTCCCACAGGAGCCGGAGCGGCGCGAGGGGGAGACGATCCGGGACTTCCTGGCCCGCCGTACCGGCGTCGCGGCCGCGCAGACCGCCATGGACGAGGCCACCCAGGGCCTGGTCGACGGGACGCCCGGCGCCGACGACGCGTACGCCGTGAGCCTGGAGCGCTGGCTCGGCCTCGGCGGGGCGGACCTCGACGAGCGAGCCGAGGAGGTCGCCGACTCCCTCGGCCTGACCGTCGGCCTCGACCAGCCGATGACCTCGCTCTCCGGCGGCCAGGCCGCCCGCGCCGGTCTCGCCTCCCTCCTCCTGTCCCGGTACGACGTCTTCCTGCTCGACGAGCCCACCAACGACCTCGACCTCGACGGTCTGGAACGGCTCGAAGCCTTCGTCCAGGGGCTGCGTGCCGGCACGGTCGTGATCAGCCACGACCGGGAGTTCCTCACCCGCACCGTCACCAAGGTCCTCGAACTCGACCTCGCCCAGCAGCAGATCACGCTCTACGGCGGCGGCTACGCGGCCTACCTGGAGGAGCGGGACACCGCCCGCCGGCACGCCCGTGAGGAGTACGAGGAGTACGCCGACAAGAAGTCCGCCCTCGAAGGCCGCGCCCTGATGCAGCGGAACTGGATGGACAAGGGCGTACGCAACGCGCGGCGCAAGGCGACCGACAACGACAAGATCGGCCGGAAGCTCCGGGGCGAGTCGAGCGAGAAGCAGGCCGCGAAGGCCCGCCAGACGCAGCGGATGATCGAGCGGCTCGACGTCGTCGAGGAGCCCCGCAAGGAGTGGGAACTGCGGATGGAGATCGCCTCCGCCCCGCGCTCCGGCTCGGTCGTCGCGACCCTGCGCGAGGCCGAGGTCCGGCGCGGCGACTTCCGGTTCGGGCCCGCCACCCTCCAGATCGACTGGGCCGACCGGGTCGCGATCACCGGCGCGAACGGCGCGGGCAAGTCGACCCTGCTCGCCGCGCTCCTCGGCCGGCTGGCGCTCGACGCGGGCGACGCGGTGCTGGGCTCGGGCGTCGTGGTCGGCGAGGTCGACCAGGCCCGCAGGCTCTTCCACGGCTCCGAGTCGCTGCTCGACGCGTTCTGCGCGGCCGTCCCCGAGACCGAGCCCGCGGAGGTACGCACCCTGCTGGCGAAGTTCGGCCTCAAGGCCGACCACGTCCTGCGTCCCGCCACCACGCTCTCCCCGGGAGAGCGGACCCGGGCCGCGCTCGCCCTCCTCCAGGGCCGGGGCGTCAACCTCCTCGTCCTCGACGAGCCGACGAACCACCTGGACCTGGCGGCCATCGAGCAGCTGGAGTCCGCACTCGACTCCTACACCGGCACGCTCCTCCTGGTGACCCACGACCGGCGCATGCTGGACGCGGTCCGCACCACCCGGCGCGTCGAGGTCGCGGCCGGCAAGGTGACCGAACTCTGATGGGGGTGGCCTTCGGCTGGGGCCCCACGGAGGCCGCGGTCCTCGCCCGCGACGCCGCGTGCCTGGTCGTCGTCGACGTTCTCTCGTTCACGACCTCGGTCGGCGTGGCGGTGGAGTCCGGCACATCCGTCTTCCCGTACCGCTGGAAGGACGAGAAGGCGGTGGCGTACGCGGCCGGGCTCGACGCGGCGCTGGCCGTCGGCCGGAGCGAGGCGTCGCCCCAGACGCCGTGGACCCTCTCCCCGGCAGCCCTGCGGGCGGCTCCGCCCACCCCTCGCCTGGTCCTGCCGTCCCCGAACGGCTCCACGATCTCCGCGCAGGCGGGAGAGGCGACCGTGGTCGCCGCGTCGTTCCGCAACCGCACGGCCGTCGCCCACTGGCTCGCCCGGCGCGGCTACGGCTCCGAGTCCCTCCCCCTCGCCGTCGTCGCCTCGGGCGAACGGTGGCCCGACGGCTCCCTGCGCCCGGCCCTGGAGGACCTCCTCGGCGCGGGCGGAGTGCTGTCGGCGCTGTGCGCGCTCGGTTCGTACGCCCTCTCGCCGGAGGCGCGTGCGGCGGCGACGCTGTGGGAGGCGACGGACGATCCCGTGGCGGAGCTGCACCGCTGCGATTCCGGGCGTGAACTGTACGAGTACGGCTATCCGCAGGACGTCGCGGTGGCCGCCGAGGCCGACACCTCGGAGACGGTCCCCGTCCTGAGGGACGGCGCATTCCAGGAGACACCATGACCGACCTGCTGACCCGGCTCACCGAGATGCTGGACGACCTCGACTCCGACGTCGACGAGACGATCGATCTCGCGGACGAGATCGCCGCCTCGGGCGACGCGGCGATGCTTCCCCGCCTCCAGGCCGAACTGGACCGCGCCCTCGTCGAGCGCAACGCCTACGCCCGCGAGCTCCTCGGCGGCGTCCTCGCCGCGATCGGTGGCCCGGACGCGCTCCCGGCGCTGCTGCGGGCCTCCTCCATCGACCTCGGCGACGACCAGGACTCCCTGGCGGCGGAGATCGTCGACCTGGTCCAGGCCGACCCGCAGCGCTCCCGGGCCCTGCTCCAGCCCCTGACGGAGGACGACGACCTGACGGTCGCCCACCGCGCGGAATGGGCCCTCCGCTTCCTTCCGAACAGCTGACGACACAGCGAACGGCTGCGACAGAGCGAACGGCTGCGGACACAGCGAACGGCTGCCGACACAGCGCCGCGGGCAACCCACTCAGCGGTACGGCCGGGGGAGAGGAACGGGCCCGGCCGTGAGGCCGGGCCCGCATCGCGTCAGCGGCCGCGCCGCTTCCCGCCGCTTCCGCCCTCGTTCAGCAGGCCCGCCTTGCGCAGGGCGTCGGCCATCGCGCTGTTCGCGGGTGCCTGGGCCGAGCCGCCCTGGGGCTGGGACTGGCCGCGGCGCTGCTGCGGCGGGCGGCCGCCACGGTCGCCGCGCCCGCCCCGCTCACCGCGCTCCCGCTTCGGCGCGCTCCCGCCGCCGGCCTCCGCCGTCGCCTCGTCGTCCAGCCGCAGCGTGAGCGAGATCCGCTTGCGCGGGATGTCGACGTCCAGGACCTTCACCCGGACCACGTCACCCGGCTTCACCACGTCCCGCGGGTCCTTGACGAAGGTCTTCGACATCGCCGACACATGCACGAGCCCGTCCTGATGCACGCCGATGTCCACGAACGCCCCGAACGCCGCCACGTTCGTGACCACGCCCTCCAGGACCATCCCCGACACCAGGTCGCCGATCTTCTCGACGCCCTCCTTGAAGGTCGCCGTCCTGAACGCCGGCCGCGGGTCCCGCCCCGGCTTCTCCAGCTCGCGCAGGATGTCGGTGACCGTCGGCAGACCGAAGGTCTCGTCGACGAACTCGTCCGCCCGCAGGGACCGCAGCACGCCCGTGTTGCCGATCAGCGACGCGACCTCGCCGCCCGTGGTCTTCACCATCCGCCGCACCACCGGGTACGCCTCCGGGTGCACCGAGGACGCGTCCAGCGGGTCGTCCCCGCCCCGGATCCGCAGGAAGCCCGCACACTGCTCGTACGCCTTCGGTCCGAGCCGCGCCACGTCCTTCAGCGCCTTCCGCGACCGGAAGGGCCCGTTGGCGTCCCGGTGCGCCACGATGTTCTCGGCGAGGCCCGCGCCGATGCCGGAGACCCGCGAAAGCAGCGGCGCGGACGCGGTGTTGACGTCGACGCCGACACCGTTCACACAGTCCTCGACGACCGCGTCCAGCGAGCGCGAGAGCTTCACCTCGGACAGGTCGTGCTGGTACTGCCCGACGCCGATCGACTTCGGGTCGATCTTCACCAGCTCGGCCAGCGGGTCCTGGAGCCGCCGCGCGATGGAGACCGCGCCGCGCAACGAGACGTCCAGCCCCGGCAGTTCCTGCGAGGCGAAGGCCGACGCGGAGTACACCGAGGCGCCCGCCTCGGAGACCATGACCTTGGTGAGATTCAACTCCGGGTGCTTGGCGATGAGTTCACCGGCCAGCTTGTCCGTCTCGCGGGAGGCCGTGCCGTTGCCGATGGCGACCAGCTCGACCGCGTGCTGCTTCGCGAGCCGCGCCAGCTTCGCCAGCGACTCGTCCCACTTGTTCGCCGGGACGTGCGGGTAGATCGTCTCGGTCGCCACGACCTTGCCCGTGGCGTCGACCACGGCGACCTTCACACCCGTACGGAAACCGGGGTCGAGGCCCAGGGTCGCCCGCGTCCCGGCCGGGGCGGCGAGCAGCAGGTCGCGCAGGTTCGCCGCGAACACCCGTACCGCCTCGTCCTCCGCCGCCGTCCGCAGCCGCAGCCGCAGGTCGATCCCGAGGTGGACGAGGATCCGGGTCCGCCAGGCCCAACGGACCGTGTCGAGCAGCCACTTGTCGCCCGGACGACCCCGCTCGGCCACGCCGAAGCGGGAGGCGACGAGGGACTCGTACGAGGACGGTCCGGGCGCCTCGGAGGGCTCCTCCGGCTCCAGCTCCAGGGAGAGGACGTCCTCCTTCTCGCCGCGCAGCATCGCGAGGATCCGGTGCGAGGGCAGCGCCGTGAACGGCTCGGCGAAGTCGAAGTAGTCGGCGAACTTCGCCCCCGCCTCCTCCTTGCCGTCCCGGACCCTGGCCGCGAGCCGGCCCCGGCCCCACATCCGCTCACGCAGCTCGCCGATCAGGTCGGCGTCCTCGGAGAACTTCTCCGTGAGGATGGCGCGGGCGCCCTCCAGCGCGGCAGCGGGGTCGGCGACACCCTTGTCGGCGTCCACGAAGGCCGCCGCGGCGGCGGAGGGGTCCACGGAGGGGTCCGCGAGGAGCCCCTCCGCCAGCGGTTCGAGACCGGCCTCCCGGGCGATCTGCGCCTTGGTGCGGCGCTTGGGCTTGAAGGGCAGGTAGATGTCCTCCAGCCGGGCCTTGGTGTCGGCGGCCCGGAGCTGGGCCTCCACCTCGGCCGTCAGCTTGCCCTGCTCCCGGACGGAGTCGAGGATGGCGGTCCGCCGGTCCTCCAGCTCCCGCAGATAGCGCAGCCGCTCCTCGAGCGTGCGTAGCTGGGCGTCGTCGAGCATCTCGGTCGCTTCCTTGCGGTAGCGCGCGATGAACGGCACGGTCGAGCCGCCGTCGAGCAGCTCGACGGCCGCCCTCACCTGTCGCTCACGTACGCCGAGTTCCTCGGCGATCCTGCCTTCGATGGACGTCGTCACGGTGTCCCGACTCGCCTTCTCGTGCCTCAAGCTTGCGACTGCATTCTGCCGCGTCCCCTCCCGGAACCCCGCACGCGCCCCGGTCCGGCCGTGTCAGCCCTTGTCGGCGAGGTCCGCGGGGAAGGCGCCCGCGAGGAGCGCGGCGTCACGGAAGGCCCTGCCCAGCTCCGTGAGGCGTTGCACCCCGGCCGTGCCCAGGTGTTCGTACGGGGCCGAGTCCAGGCGGTCCGTGTCGTCCTCGACCGCGTCGCGCAGGGCCGCCCCCTCCAGGGTGAGCTCGCCGTCCGCGTCAAGGAGGCCGCGCTCCCGCAGGCGCGCCGCAGCCGCGTCCCAGTCGGTGCGCCGCCAGCCGCGGGCGCCCAGGGCCCAGCGCGGGTTCATGCCCGTGCCGGTGGCGGTGTGGCTGACCATCGCCTCCAGCGGGTCGAGGCCCGCGTTCAGCAGGGCTGCCAGGTGGCCGTCGCCCCGGTGCTCGCGCAGGAGCGTCGCGGCGTGCCAGTAGCGCAGGTGCGGCTGCTCCGGGACGGGGAGGTCGGCATGGGCCGAGTAGAGCGGCCGGGCGTGCCGGCTGCAGGCCTCGGTGGCGCGCAGGGCGAGCTCGGCGGCCTCCGCCATCTCGGCCGACGCGACGGCGTCCGCGCCGAGGAGACGGCGCATCGTGGTGTCCACGGCGCGCAGCCGGGCGGCCACCACCTCCGCGGGGGAGGCGATGTCCCAGACGGCGGGCAGGTGCCGGGCCAGCATCTCGACGTTGTAGTTGGAGAAGGCCGCGGCGACCGTTCCCGCGCCGACGGCCCCCATCGCGGCGCTGCGCGAGGCGAGCCGCATGGCCGTCAGGTCGTCGAAGCCGAGGGCACGGAACTCGGTGTCCAGATCGGGTGAGAAGTACACGGTGGAGTGCATCGGGTTGAGCATGTGGTGGCAGCGGCGGCCCGCGCGGGGCGGCAGAGAGGTCATGGGACGGAACGTTACCGACTGGTCGGTACGACCGGAAGGGTGGACTCCGCCCTGCGGAGACCGATGGCAGGAAAGGTGGGGTCTTCGTCATTGCGGACATCGGGCGCGCCGCCAAGGATGGAACGCATGACGAAGCGACCCGTGCTCGTCGTCCTCTTCGACGACGTGCAGAGCCTGGATGTCACCGGACCGGTGGAGGTGTTCGCCGGAGCCACTCGCGCCGCGGGCGGCGACAGCGCCTACCCGATCGTGACGGCCTCGCTCGACGGTGGCCCGGTCCGCACCCAGAGCGGTCTGCGCGTGCTCCCGGACACGACGCTCGCCGCCGCGGAGCGCCCCCACACCCTGCTCGTACCCGGGGGTGAGGGCACCCGGAATCCGGACCCGCTGCTGATCGACTGGCTGCGCGCCGACGCCCCGCGTGCCGAGCGCCTGGTCTCGGTCTGCACCGGCGCCCTGCTGCTCGCCGAGGCCGGGCTCCTCGACGGCCGCCGGGCCACCACCCACTGGTCCGTGTGCGATCACCTCGCCCGCTGCTACCCCGAGGTCGAGGTGGAGCCGGAGCCCATCTTCGTCCGCGACGGCAGCCTCGCCACCTCCGCGGGCGTCACCGCCGGCATCGACCTCGCACTCGCGCTCGTGGAGGAGGACCTGGGCCGGGACATCGCGCTGACCGTCGCACGCCATCTGGTCGTCTTCCTGCGCCGACCGGGCAACCAGGCGCAGTTCAGCGCCCAGCTCGCCGCCCAGACAGCGCAGCGCGCGCCCCTGCGGGACCTGCAGCAGTGGATCACCGAGCATCCCGCGGGAGACCTCTCCGTCGAGGCGCTCGCCGCCCGCGCCCGGCTGTCGCCGCGCCACTTCGCCCGCGCGTTCCACGCGGAGACCGGGACGACCCCGGGCCGGTACGTCGACCAGGTCCGGCTCGAACACGCGCGCAGGCTCCTGGAGGAGACGGCCGACGGCGTCCAGCAGGTGTCCCGGGCCGCCGGCTACGGCACCGCCGAAGCCATGCGCCGGGCCTTCGTCAAAACCATGGGCACCACCCCGGCGGAGTACCGCCGCCGCTTCCACGCACCCGTACCGAAGGCACCACAGACCACCCGCTGAAGGGAACACCATGCAGATCGCCGTGCTGCTCTACGACCGCTTCACCACGCTCGACGCCGTCGGCCCCTACGAGCTGCTCGCCCGCATCCCCGGGGCCGAGACCGTCTTCGTCGCCAAGGAGGCCGGACCGGTCCGCAACGACCAGGGAAGCCTCGCGCTCGTCGCCGACAAGACCCTCGCGGACGTGCCGAACCCGGACATCGTCCTGGTCCCGGGCGGCCCCGACTCCCGTACGACGATGAACGACCCGGAGATCCTCGACTGGCTCCGTACCGCCGACGCCACCAGCACCTGGACCACCTCGGTCTGCACCGGTTCCCTGATCCTGGGCGCCGCGGGTCTGCTCGACGGCCGCCGCGCCACCACCCACTGGCTCGCCCTCGACGAGCTCCGGGCGCTCGGCGTCGAGCCCACCGGCGAGCGGGTCGTCCTCGACGGCAAGTACGTCACCGCGGCCGGCGTCTCTTCCGGTATCGACATGGCCCTGCACCTCATCGGCAGGATCGCGGGCGACGCGACGGCGCAGGCCATTCAGCTGCTGACCGAGTACGACCCGCAGCCGCCGTACGACGCGGGCTCCCCGGAGAAGGCCCCGGCCGAGATCGTCGCCCGCTGGCGCGGCACGGCCACGGAGGACCTCCCCCAGGGCCGCTGAGAACCACGCTCACCCCGGAGGACGAAGCCTCAGACCTGGTACGTGAAGCGGGGCGCGCGGCGCTCCAGGAATGCGGCGACACCCTCGGCGGTGTCGCCGCTGTCACGTGCCTGCTCCGCCCAGTGCGCGTCCCGGTCGGTACGCCCGTCCGCGAACTCCTTCGCGGCCGCCTGGGTCAGCAGGGAGCGCGTGACCAGCACCCTGGTGAACTCGGCCACCCGCTTGTCCAGCTCGCCCGCCGGGAGCACCTCGTCCACCAGGCCGGTGCGCAGCGCCCGCTCCGCGTCGACCAACTCTCCGGAGAAGAGGAGGTACTTGGCGGCCGACGGACCCACCAGCGCGGCGAGCCGACGGGTCGACGAGGAGGGGTAGACGATGCCGAGCTTCGACGGGGTGACCCCGAACCGCGCGCCCTCCTCCGCGAACCTCAGATCGCAGGCCGCGGCGAGCTGGCTGCCGCCGCCGACGCAGTAGCCGCGGACGGCGGCGAGCGTCGGCTTGGGGAAGGCGGCGAGCGCCTCCTCGGCGCGCACCGCGAGCGACTGCTGCTCGTCGCCCGGTTCCCGCAGCGTGGAGATGTCCGCGCCGGCGCAGAAGGTCGCGCCGTCGCCCGTGAGCACCAGAGCACGGACCGCGGGGTCGGCGGCGAGCGGCGCGAGCAGCTCGGGCAGGGACCGCCACATCGCGGCCGTCATCGCGTTGCGCTTGGCCGGGTTCGAGATGACGACGGTGGCTACCTCGTCGGCGACGACGACCTTCACTCGCGGTTCGGTGGGCTCCATGCGCCGGATGCTATCCGGGCACCCCGACCGTACGATCGACGAGGGGGTCCGAGGGGGAGACGTACATGGCCCGGGACTCCCAGCACGGTTCCCACGAAGCGTCCGACACGGCGCGCGAGGCCAGGCGGCTCAGTCGTAGTCTCGGCTGGCTCGTCTTCCTCGGAGTCCTGCTCGTCGTCGCCGGGATCGTCGGTCTCGTCTACACCGGTCTCGCGACCCTCACCTCGATGCTGCTCTTCGGCTGGCTGCTGCTCATCGGCGGAGCCGTGGGGCTGCTGCACGCCATCGAGTCGCGCGGCACCAGCTACTTCTGGCTGGCCGTCGTCGTGGCCGCGCTCAACATCGCGGCCGGTGTCGTCGTCATCCGGCATCCGGAGGGGAGCGCCGAGGCGCTGACCATGTTCGCCGCGCTGCTCTTCCTGACCGGCGGGGTCTTCCGGCTCGTGGGCAGTGTGGTGGTGCGCGGACCGCAGTTCGGCTGGACCCTCCTCCAGGGAGCCTTCGGGCTCCTCCTCGGTCTGCTGGTCCTCTTCGACTGGCCGGACAGCAGCCGCTACGTCCTCGGGGTCTTCTTCTCCCTGGCCCTGCTCTTCGACGGTCTCGGTCTGATCGCCATCGGTGTCGGGGGCCGACGGATCGTCAGTATGGTGGCACCACCGGCCGGTGCGCCGGAGACTCCGCAGGCCACACCGCCGGAGGGTGCGCAGGACCCTCCGAAGAAGTCAGAAGAAGGTCAGGAGCAGTCGAACAACTGACGTTGGCATACTCACCCGATCAGAATGCGGTCGATAAGTGTCGACTTCTGGTCAGTAGCCCGGTCCGGACCTGCGCATTACCAAGACTCGACTCGTGGCGACAATCGAGCACGAGGGTGGGAGCCGGACTATGGAGAGCCGCGGGAGCGTCCCCGCACGGCCACCGTCCTACGAAGGGGTCTGGCGCTTCACCGCTCCCGCGGTCGACGTCTCCGTTCCGCAGGCCCGGCACGCCGTACGCGACCTGCTGATCCGTCAGGGTGTACCGGTCCACGAGGACACGGTCCAGGGCCTGCTCCTGATCGTCTCGGAGCTGGTCACCAACGCCGTCAAGCACGCGGCGCTGCTCTCCCCGGAAGTGGCGGTGGAGGTGGCGATCGGCGCGGAGTGGATCCGGGTGTCCGTCGAGGACAACCATCCGTACCGCCCCAAGGCGCTGGAGGCCGACGACGGGCAGACCGGCGGCCGCGGGCTGCTCCTGGTCCGGGAGACCGCCCTGGAGGCCGGCGGGGCCTGCGACGTGGAGCACACCGCGAGCGGCGGAAAGATCATCTGGGCCGCCCTGCCCCTGATCCCGAGGCTTCCGGCGCCGGGGCCGGCACCGGAAGCACTGCCCGGGATCACCAGCCCCCGGCCGGACCCGTCAACTCCCTGACCGCCGGGCGCGCCGCGTCGAGCACGGTCATGAACCACGCGGAGAACGGGGCGGTCGCGTGCCGCTCCGCCAGCTCCTCCGCGGTGACGAAGGCGGTGTCCTCGATCTCCTCCGGGTCGGGCCGCAGCTCGGCCTGGACCATGCCGACGAAGAGGTGGTTGTACTCCTGCTCCACCAGGCCCGACGCCGGGTCCGGGTGGTTGTAGCGGACGGTGCCCGCCTCGGCGAGCAGCGAGGGCGAGATGCCCAGCTCCTCGTACGTGCGCCGGGCCGCGGCCGCGAACGGTGCCTCGCCCGGGTACGGGTGGCCGCAGCAGGTGTTCGACCAGACGCCGGGGGAGTGGTACTTGCCGAGCGCGCGCCGCTGCAGCAGCAGCCGGCCCGACTCGTCGAAGAGGAAGACGGAGAACGCCCGGTGCAGCTGCCCCGGCGCCTGGTGGGCGGCGAGCTTCTCCGCCGTACCGATGGTGATGCCGTTCTCGTCGACCAGTTCAAGCATGATCGACGCCTGGGCTGCGGTTGGCTGGACGCCGTTCGACGAGGTGTGAGCCACGCTGGCTGATGTGGTCGGCATAACCGTCCTTCGCTTCGGTCTCGGCCCGGTGGGGCTCCCTCAGTCTGCCGCACAAGGACCACTTGTCCGTACTTGGGCGGCCGGACATGGCCCGCTCCCACCGCACCGGAGTACATCCGGTACGGCGGGAGCGGGCGGCGCGTCAGACGCCGAAGGCCGCCGGATAGCGGAGCGTGCCCGCAGGGACGGGGCCGGAACCGGCCAGGACGAGCGCCATCATCGCCTCGTCCGGAACCTCGAAGGACGGCTTGATTCCATACGCGGACGCCCGTTCGAAGCCGAACCTGGGGTAGTACTCCGGGTGCCCGAGGACGAGTACGAGCCGCTCCCCGCGCAGCCGCGCCGCGTCGAGGACGGCCCGGACGACGGCCTCGCCGGCCCCCTGCCGCTGGTACGCGGGTGCGACGGCGACCGGCGCGAGCGCCGCCGCCGGCACACCGCCGACATGGCACCGGGTGATCAGCGCGTGCGCCGCGACCGAGCCGTCCCGGGCCTCGGCCACGAACGACAGACCGGGCAGCCAGGCCCCGGCGTCCTCACGGAGGGCGTCGACCAGATCGGCCTCCGCCCTCGTCCCGAAGGCCGTCGCGTTGACGTCCCACACGGCGCGGACGTCGGCCGCGGTCTCCGGCCGTGTCCGCCACCGGGTGTCGGCCGGCCGCAGGACGTAGCCGGTGTAGCCGTACTCGCCGCCGTGGTCACGGCGCATGGCGAGTTCCGCCCGGGTCGCGGCGAGCGCCTCGGCCATCCCGGGGACGGACGGGTCGGCCGCGTCGGCCCGCTCGGAGAGCGGCCCGTAGTACTCGTCCCAGTCGCTCTCGGGCTGAGGGACGACGCCGAGGACGTGATAGCCGGCCTCGACGGCCGCGGCGGTGTTCGCCCGCCCGGTACGGAGCGTGTAGTGCTCGTCCCAGAAGGCGCGGGCCTCGCGGCTCGGCTCGTCCGCCGTCCACTCGCACTCGGTCAGCACGAGCGTGCCGCCGACGGGGCTCCCCCCACGCTCCCTGGACGCCGGGGGAGCGAGCAGTCGGCGCCAGGAGCGCAGGGCGGTGTCGAAGCCGAGCGCGTAGGCCGAGCTCTCGGCCCAGACGAGATCGAAGGATCCGTCGGGGAACGGCAGCTCGCCCATGTCGGCGTTGAGCGTGCGGACACGGTCGCCGAGCCCACGGGCCTCGGCGGCCTGCCGCAGCTCGTCGAGGAACGGCTGGTGCAGATCGACCGCCGTCACCTCGGCCCCGGCCTCGGCGGCCAGGAGCAGGGCGGAGCGGCCGGGTCCGCAGCCCAGATCGAGCACCCGCGGCCGCTCGGGGAGCGGACCCGAGAGCGCCGGCAGTCGGCGAGTGGTGGTGTCGGAGCCCGGACCCTGCCGCGGAAGACCGTGGTGCAGGGTGAAGAAGGCGGTGTACAGAGCGTTGTCGGACAACGTGGGAAACCCTTGTGTGTGAGGGCCCCGGCCGACGTGGAACGTCAGGTCAGCCGGAAACCCGGAAGCTGAGGAAGGACCGGGCGCTGCCGCACTGGGCAGCCTCCATCGCGGCGGTCATCAACCTCAGCTCCTCTCCACACCTCATGTCTGTCCGAGCAGGCTAGTGCCGCATCAGGCAACGTTCGCCCCGTCGTGACGTGCCGCCCGGTCGCTGTTCCGGGCGGCACCGGACGGCCAGAATGATCACGTGGCTG
>NZ_JBHUYJ010000119.1:17322-23099 GCF_042668715.1 Streptomyces sp. NPDC057271 | reverse complement strand
GGCCCGGGCTCGTCGAGCCCGGGCCCTCCGCCCCACGGAGTCTCAGGTCATCGGGCCACCGAACGGGCCGCCCAGTCCGTAGTACGTGCCCAGCCCGTGGCGGTAGTCGGGGTCCTCGAGGTGCTTGTCGCGGTGGAACTCGGGAGCGTCCTTGATCTGTTCCTTGGTCCGGTCGACGAAGATCTTCCGGTCCTCCACGTCGATCCGGACCACGGTGCCGGCCGGAAGGAGGACCTCCTTGCCGAAGATCCAGACCCCGGTGTCCACGACCAGGTAGGCGTCATCGACCTGGTCGGAGTGCTTGTCCACCTTCCCGACGCTGCCGTCGATCGCCTCGACCTTGTAGCCGGTCAGGTCCGTGCCGGCCAGATGACCCGCGGTCGGCTTGTAGCTCCACACGTGCTCAGTCACGCGAAAACAACTCCTCCGGTAGGCGAGGACGGCCCACGGAACGCTGCCGTCCTCCTCTTCCGTGCCTTTCCCTGCGGGGCGCCTGCCCCGCCTCGACTCCGCCTGCCCCGAACCGGGTCACGCATTCGCCCGAGCCCCGACCGAACCTGGAACCGAGGCTTCCGGCCCCGGGCGTGCCCTTCACGCCCCTCTCACAGAGAGCATGCGTGAAATCCCGGTCCGCGGTTACGAGCGGGTGTACGGCGCCGCTCGGACGCGGCGCGACTGCCCCCGACGGAACGGGTGACGATGTCTGAATCGAGCCGGCACGAGACCATCCAGCCGCCCCCGGCGCCCCAGGTGCGGTCGTGGCGGACCACCGCGCGCCGGATCCAAGGAGGGATCGGTCTGCCCGTCGAGGCGACGTTCCACTACGACCCCGACGACCCCTGGGCGGTACGCGTCACCTTCCGGCCCCCGCTGGGCGAGACCGTCGACTGGACCTTCTCCCGGGAGCTGCTGCGTTCCGGGACCCGTGTCCTCAGCGGCGAGGGCGACGTCCGGCTCTGGCCTCTGCGCCGCGGTGGCAGGGAGGGGCGCGTCCGCATGCGGCTGGGCCCGGTCGAGACGTTCGCCGTGGTCGACGTCGACCGCGCGGGTCTGCGGAGCTGGCTGGGCGAGACGTACGTCGCCGTGCCCGAGGGAGAGGAGGCCGCACGGATCGCCTGGGCGGCCGAGACCTCACAGCTGTTCACGCGGCCGTAGGCCCGGACGTGCGCGTGAAGGACACACTCATGGAGACGACAGGAGGAAATGATGTCGGACAGCTGGCGTGCACGTGCGGCCTGCCAGGATGTCGACCCCGACCTCTTCTTCCCGGTGGGGACGGGAGCGCCGGCCCTGATCCAGGTCGAGGAAGCCAAGCAGGTCTGCCGGCGCTGCCCGGTGAGGGAGGAGTGCCTGCGCTGGGCCATGGACGACTCCCGCCAGGTGACGGGCGTGTGGGGCGTCCTGGACGAGGGCGAACGGCAGTCGCTGAAGCGACGGTCGCGGCGCCGGGCGAACAGGCCGGATTGAGGATGGGGCGATGATACCGAGGTGCGTGATGAAGCGAATGAGGTAGAAGAGGCGATCAGGGGCGAGCTGCGGCTCATGGATCCGGGCGTGCGAACCTCGCGGGAAGAGGCCAGCCAACTGCTGGACCCGGAGTTCGTGGAGGTAGGCGCCTCGGGCCGACGATGGTCGTACGAGGAGATGCTGGCCGCGTTGCCGGCCATGCCTGGCAACGCGGCCGAGGGCCCCCGCTACGTGCCTTCGGGCATGACGGGCGTGGTTCTGGCTCCGGGTGTGGTGCACCTGACGTACGAGACCGAGATCGAGGGCCGGCGAGCGCGTCGAAGCTCGGTGTGGCGCAGGGTGGATGAGGAGGCGGGCTGGCGCATGTACTACCACCAGGCCACGCCGATCCCGCCCCAGGACGACTAGGGTGCGGGTCAGGCGTGGGGCGGGACCCGACCCGCCGGCTCCCACCTCGAACAGCTGAGCGCGCTGATTGCCGGTGGCGCCCACTGCGACGGTGCGTCCGTCGCTCGCCGCGTCTGCTCTGGCAGGATGGCGGCAAGTTCGATTTCGGCATCGCGGGCTACCGGCCGGCGTGGTTGGACAGCCGTAGAGACGTCGTGCAGGAACATGGGGATCGACTGCGACGTCTCGTCGGCCGGACGCTCACGAGAGTCTGGATGGTCTGGGACCTCAGGGATGACGAGTGGTTCTGCGACTGCCCGGTGCTGTTCGACTTCGGCGGCGAACAGGTCGAGATCAACCACCAGAAGTTCGGCGACCTTTCGCTGACGTGGAACACCATCGACTCCGCCCATCCCGTCCGGTGGCCCGGCTTCGACCTGCGGTGGCGTCCCGAACCTCTTTCCCGCCTCCGCGCACTGCGGGGTACGCCTCTCGAAGGAGTCGAACTGCTCCAGTGGACAGGCAGAGACATGGCCTCGGGCAATGTCGACGTCAGCTTCGTCTTCGAGTCGGGTCGCGTGACCGTCTTCAACGCGCTCGACGAGAACGGTGTGAGCTTCGGCCCTCCCGGTCCGAGCCGGCGGTCGCATCCACTCCGTTGACGCACGCGGAGTGCGGTTGCCACGCCGGTTCGATCCCGCTCCAACAGCGCTTCGACGTCGTGCCGATGAGGTCCGAACGAGCCGGCTTCGACTCGTCCGGGGTGCTCCAGGACGGGTCGACGCCGGCGGCCGGGGCCCTGACGCCCGCGACGCACGGAACGGCCTCACCAGAAGGGGGTTGGTGAGACCGTTCCGCCGGGGGCGTGCCTACGACTCGTCGAGCATGCCCTTGCGCAGCTGCTCCAGGTTGCGGGAGAGCAGTCGGGAGACGTGCATCTGGGAGATGCCGAGCTCGTTGCCGATCTCCGACTGCGTCCGCTCCTCGACGAAGCGCAGATGCAGGATCCGGCGGCTGCGTTCGTCGAGTTCCACGAGCAGCGGCGCCAGCGTGTGGAATTCCTCGAAGAGCTCGAGCGCCGGGTCCTCCACTCCGATGAACTCGGCCAGCACCGTGGCGTCGTCGTCGCCGTCAGGGCCGATGGCCGCGTCGAGCGACGCCGAGTTGTAGCCGTTCGAGGCGATCCGCGCCTCGATCACCTCGTCCTCGGAGAGGTTCATCAGGCTCGCCAGCTCCGCCACGCTCGGCGCGCGGCCGAGTCGGGAGCTGAGTTCGTCGGTGGCCTTGGCAAGCTCCAGCCGGGCTTCCTGCAACCGGCGCGGTACGTGGACCGCCCAGGAGGTGTCACGGAAGAAGCGCTTGATCTCACCGACGATGTAGGGGATGGCGAAGCTGGTGAACTCCACCTCCCGGGAGAGGTCGAACCGGTCGATGGCCTTGATCAGACCGATGGTTCCGACCTGGACGATGTCCTCCATCTCGTCGCCGCGGGCCCCCCGGAAGCGGCCGGCCGCGTAGCGGACGAGCGACATGTTCATCTCGATCAGCGTGTTGCGTGCGTACTGGTACTCATGGGTCCCCTCCTCCAGCACCGCCAGCTTGTCGAAGAACACCTTCGACAGCTCCCGCGCGTCCTTCGGAGCGACCTTGCGGGGAGAATCGAGTACGGGAAGGCTCTCCGTACCCGTCTCGACACCAGTCCTCGTCTCCGTCGTCACCTCGGTCGGCACTCTGATGACCTTCTCTCGTCCGTCGGCAGCGGTTGCCCCCCGTCCCGGCTTCGCCTACCCCCACTCCCTCAGGGCATGTCAGTAGACTTCCGGCCAGTTACTTCAAGCCAGAGGGAGGCGCGCCCGGACGCGCTTCCCGGTCAACTCCCGCTCCACGCGCACGCTCTCACAGACCGCCACGACGATCTCGAGGCCGTGCTGTCCGATGCGCTGGGGATCGTGGGGCCGGGGTGCGGGGGCGGTGTCGAGCCGGTCGGCCACCGAGATGTCCAGAGCGTCCTCGAACCATTCGAGAAGCACCCGGAACGGACCCGGCGCGTGCCGTACCGCGTTGGTCACCAGCTCGCTGACGACCAGGCGGGCCACGTCGACGCGCTCCTGGGGCACCGGCTCGCCCCCGGCGGCCGGGGCGGCGGTGAGGAAGTCGGCCGCGAAGTCGCGGGCCGACGCGATCGTCCTCGCCCCCATGTCGGCGTCCTCGTAGGCCAGGCTCGCCGACAGCGAGGACCGACGCACCGCGCTCGCCGTGGTGTTCACCTCACCCATCGCCTCTCCTCCTTCGCACGATGACGTCCTTTCCCCTGTCCGCCGGATTCCCCTGCGGTACGTCCCAAGACCGTGGGCGCCACCCCGTCGGGGGATGGCGCCCACGGACACGACGTACGCGCACTTCGTGTCGAGCCTTCCGGTGGCCGCTACCAGCGGTACCAGCGGCTCGTACGCCCCTGGGGCCGGACCACGAAGCCAAGCAGCCAGAGGATGAGCGCCAGCACGGCTATCCACCACAGCGCCTTCACCGCGAAACCGGCGCCGAAGAGAATCAGCACGATCAGCAGAACCAAGAGAAGAGGAACCATTCCTATCGACCTCCAGGTTCTTCGCTTGCCCCGCAGTTCGTCAGACATCCCTGCGCATGCGCGAGTTCCCCCGGCAGAATCGGGAATCGGCGTCTCCTTCGGGCTACGGCAGCGCGCGGTACCGGGGGGCGGAGATCCACAGGGCGTACCACTCGTCGTGGCTCAGGTCCGGCTCGCCCGTCGGTCCGGCTCGCCCGTCGCCGCGTCCCGGCGGGCCCGGATACGCCGCGGGTTCGACGTACCGATGACGGGGGCGATGCGGGCCGGGTGGCGCCGCAGCCACCAGGCACGATGGTCTCCGGGGTGGCGCCCTTGGTCTCGGCGAGCGAGGTCACCAGCCTCCCCCGGGGTCCCCGGCGTCGCCCCCGTGGAGCGCCCCTGGGCCGACGATCCCCCATGGGGACCAGGGGGCTTCCGTGCTCCACGGTGGGCAGGGCCGGGTCACGCCCGGAGCAGCCGTTCCGTCACCTCGCGGTAGGTCCGCAGGGTGATCCGGAGCTGCTCGGTGTCGGGGCCCGGCCCGTCCGGATCGCCGTTCTCCTGCCAGCCCGCCCGCAACGCGGTGCTGCGGTCCTTCAGGGCGGCGATGAGCTCTCGCTCGGCCGCGGCGAGGACCTCGGCCGCCTCGGCGACCGCGTCATGGGGCGAGTCGACGAACCCCGCGAGAGCACGGTGCAGGCGCTGCCCGAGGCGGTCGCGTTCGCCCTCGCCGAGGAGCTGTCCGGCCGGGCCGCCGCCGGCGTACGGGGCGGCAGCGTGCCCCGTCCCGGCCGCAGCGCCGTCGCCCGGCCGGTCCGTCGTGTCCCGCCCGCGAGGCGCGGCGGGGGTCGCGGCGGGAGCGTTCGCAAGGCTCCCGTCACTCCGGCCCGTGGCACCGGGGTCGCCGGGCGGGACGGCGGACTGGGGCGCCTTCGACAGCGGCACGGCCGGAGGCGGCGTGCGCGGAGCGGGGGGCGGGGGCGGGGGCGCGCCGACCGGCGGCGATGTGGGATGGCCGGTGCGCTGGGCGGGCACGGGCGCCGAGGGAGTTCCCCCGTTTCCGGTGGACGCCGGTCCGCCGGCGCCGCCCGTCGCGTCCGGGGCCTTCGTGACCTCGGGGGCGCTGTCGCGCCGCGCTTCGCCCTCGGCCCCGCCAGCTGTACGCCGGTCCCGGTTCTCGCGTGCCATCACGCGCCACTTCCCTTCGGCTTGAGGAGATGCCTGCGGTCGTGGGGGGGAACCAGAGGGGTTAGGGGGTCCCCGGTGGGGGGCGGGGGGTCGGGCCCCCTTCCGCCCCCGAACAAGATAGGTGCCTGGACCCACGACTCCCCCCACGACCCCCTGTGGGTTGCCCCGA